>CAZZNL010000097.1:1211-6429 GCA_964655625.1 uncultured Pseudomonadales bacterium | reverse complement strand
GCTTGTCGCTCTTCTTGTTTCGCGTTAACTCCTCACTTGATGGCTTTCCTCATGCAAAAGCGCCGACTCACTCCATTCATAATGCGCAAGTTCAGCCAGAAACGGAAAATCATCCCCACACTGCCGCTCATGCCATAAATACTCCACAAACTCACCCGCAACCCAAGGAAACAGGGGCGTCTGACTGCGATGCTCCGTGTAGAAGTCCCGCACCAGACCTTGCCAAGCAGCATCTGACAGAATTTGTCGAATAACAGGAAACGCGCCAGACAATAGCTGGGAAATATTAGAAAAGAACAATTCCCGATAAACCTGCAAGCGCTCTTCTGCCACGCCTTCAGGAGCAGAAAACTGCTGTGGATTGCGCAAATGATTGGCGAATAACAGCTGCTGTTCACGCAATGTTAATGACTTCGATGCGCAATCAGACATCAACCACCGCCTGTTGCATGGCTCGAATCTGCTGCACTTCCTGCAGCAAATCAGCGAACGGCGGATAATTGAAATCGCGCTCTAACAAGGTGGGTTTTATGCCGTGATAGCGATAAGTCTTATCCAGCAGCTCCCACACCGGATCACAGACCGGTGCAGCATGCGTATCAATACGCAAATTTTCCGACTGCACAAAATGCCCTGCCACATGCATATATGCAATCCGATCTGTCGGCAATGCGCGGATAAAATCTTCGGGATCGTAACCGTGATTGATGCTGTTGACGTAAACGTTGTTAACATCAAGCATCAAATCGCAATCAGCTTCCTGCAGCACAGCATTGATAAATGCCTTTTCCGTCATCGCCTGAAAGGGCGCCGCATAGTAAGAAACATTTTCGACAGCGATACGCCTACCCAACAAATCCTGAACCTGACGTATACGCCTTGCCGTATGCTGAATTGCCTCCTCGGTAAAAGGCAAAGGCATCAAATCGTACAAATGACCCTGCGCACTGCAATAACTCAAGTGTTCACTAAACAACAGTACTTTATGCGCATCAAGAAACTTTTTTAGTTTGACAATAAACTCACTGTCCAAAGCATCCGTACTCCCCAAGGACAGCGACAAACCGTGCGCCACCACAGGGTAACGCTCCGTCAAAACCTGCAATTTTTCTAGCGACTTACCCGAAGTATCAATCCAGTTATCGGGTGTGACCTCCAAAAAATCGACAGCGGCACCTGCACCCAACAAGTCATCCAGCAAACCACGCCGAATACCCAGTCCAGCACCAGCAGGTGCACGCACATACATCGCCTAAAAAAGATTAATGCGCCATACCTTCGCCGCACTTGCCTTCGCCGCATTTACCTTCAGCGGGCAGCTTTTTCTCATCACCTTTAATGCCATCATGCTTGTGTTCACCATCTTTGCCGTAGCAATGGTTGTCTTTGCACTGCTTGGCGCTACTGTCCTGAGAGCCACATTTTTCCCCACATTTACCCTCGCCACACTTGCCCTCTTCGCAAGCTTTAGAACCTTCGCCACTTTTACCTTCTGCATCAGCCTTGAGCTCATTGAGCTGAGCCAGATTAAACCCTGAAGCCAATTCGGTGTTGCTGAACGGATTCACTGCTGCATGCAAGACAGGTGCTGACGCAAAACCGGCAACAGCCACCGCAGCCAACAAGGTAGATTTATTCATCGATTTTTTCATGCTTAATCTCCAGATAAAAAAGTAAGACAACTGATACTATGCACTTGGTGTCATTCATTTGGTATTACGGAAAGGGTTTGGCGTTTTTCTTGTCTTCCGCACGCAACCGAATCAAATCTTCTTTGGAAGGTTTTTTGCCTGTCTCGTAAAAATACGCCATCGACAATGCCACATCACGGATGTTGTTCCGAATCAAACCACCCAAGAAAAGACCGTGCAGCACATTACCCAGAAATCCCATGCCCATCTTGTACGTCATGGTGCAAGTCAGTTTGCATGAGCTGTCGTCTACCTTGTCAATGCGATAAGTAAAACTGGCATCAGCAAACGGTTTAGCGGGTTTATCGCCATTGTGCAGACGAATAGCAAATCCGCGCCCTTCGTTCCATTCAATCACGGTTTCGTCCAGAGCCTGATGCGGGCCGGATACGCGGCGACTGGCACCCACCCCTTCTTTCTTGGCAGTGGTAATAGTGCATTTATTGATGCCAGGCACATAGTTGGCAGCCTGCGATAAGTCTTTCAACTTTAGCCACGCCTGATCCATTGGAATTTTTGCCGTAGCGTTATAAACAGCGATATGACCCATTTTTGATTTCCTTGCTATATAAAGATAAGTTTCAGTGCGCAATGTTAACCCATCACTTCAAAAAAGGTGCTACCCATGAATCTGACAATTGGCTGGATCGGCCTGGGCACGATGGGCGGCCCTATGGCCAATCACTTGGTACAAGCCGGACACAACGTCCAAGCCTATAACCGCAGCGCAGAGCGCGCGCAACGCTGGCAACAACGCTACGGCCACCCTTGTGTCCCCACCATTGCCGATGCAGTGCACGATGCCAACATTGTTTTTACCAGTGTAGGGGGCGATCCTGATTTACGCGAAGTCGCGAAAGTGGCCTTTGCTGCAATGACACCCGGAGCGGTTTTTGTTGATCACAGCACCACGTCCGCCACAGTAGCGCGGGAATTAGCCGCCGAGGCGCAACGGTACGGACTGCACTTCCTTGATGCACCCGTGTCTGGCGGGCAAGCTGGTGCCGAAAAGGGACAGCTGGCCGTCATGGCAGGTGGTGATGCGGATATTTTTGCTCACATTGAGCCGGTGCTTTCCGCCTACGCCAAGCGCTGCAAACGCATTGGTGATATCGGCAGTGGTCAACTCACCAAAATGGTCAACCAAATCTGTGTCACTGGCGTTATTGCCGGTCTTGCTGAAGGTTTATTTTTTGCTGAGCAGGCAGGATTAGACACCACTGCCGTATTGGAAGTCATTTCTCAAGGCGCGGCACAATCGTGGCAAATGGACAATCGCGCTCACACCATGTTGCGCGGTGAATACAATTTTGGCTTCGCGGTAGATTGGATCCGGAAGGATTTGGATATTGTGCTATCAGCAGCAAACGACTTGCACTGTGAACTTCCAGGCGTCCAACAAATCAACCAGTGGTACAAGGAATTACAAGCACTACATCACGGACACAGCGACACATCTGCATTACTCGAACGCCTGCGTGAACGCAGAAAACTTGACAAAAAACAGTAACGGCACAATATATATACAGAGATTTTCTTTCCTTTTTGATAATGCGAGTCATTCACATGAAAGGCGATAAAAAAATTATCGACATACTCAACAAATTACTGGTCGGCGAACTCACTGCTGTCGATCAGTATCTCGCTCACGGTGAAATGTATGCCGATATGGGCTTACAACAACTGGCAAAAAAATCACTGCATGAATCCGAGCACGAAAGGCAGCATGCTCGCGCGCTTATTCAACGCATTTTGTTTTTGGAAGGCACTCCGCATCTCGACAAACGCAATGCCTTAACCATCGGTAAGACCGTACCCGATATGCTGAAAGCTGATCTCGCACTGGAATACCACGTTGTCACAGAATTGAAAGCAGCTATAGCCGCCTGCGAGAGCGCACAAGATTATGTGTCACGTGAAATGCTCACTGTGCAACTGGATGACACCGAAGTGGATCATGCCTATTGGCTGGAACAACAACTGCGCCTTATTGAAATGACGGGCCTTCCCAACTACTTGCAATCGCAGATGCACAGCTCCGCAGGAGATGCAGCATGAAAGGTGACAAGAAGATCATCGATGCACTGAACAAGGTTCTGAAAAACGAATTAACCGCCATCAACCAATTCTTCTTGCACGCCCGCATGCTGCGCAATTGGGGCTTGGAAAAATTGAACCAGAGCGCGTACAAACAATCGATCCGCGCGATGAAAGAGGCCGACAAGCTCATCGAGCGCATTCTGTTTCTTGAAGGGCTGCCCAACCTGCAAAACCTGGGCAAGTTGCTGATTGGTGAGAACCCGGCCGAGTGCCTAGCTGGTGACCTGAAGTACGAGCAGACCCAGCAACGCCCTCTGCTGATTGAGGCCATTGCCCTCTGTGAAGCACACCAGGACTATGTCAGCCGCGAACTGCTGGAAGACCTGCTGGAACACTGCGAAGAGTCTATAGACTGGCTGGAAACCCAGCTAAGCCTCATCGAAAACGTAGGCATTGCCAACTACCTGCAATCTCAGATCGATAGCGAATAATCGCAGGAACGCAGCCGGCCCACTCCTGCCAAACACTCACCTGGCAAATACACTCTTGACAGGCTCTCCAATGCAAACGAGAATAAATATCATTCTTCTCGTTGCTAGGTATGTCATGTACGTTTGCATCTGTCGAGGCATCACAGAAAGCCATATTCAAGCGGCCGTACGCGATGGTGCACGCTCCATGAAAGACCTGCGCCAACAACTTGGTATCGGCGAAGAATGTGGCAGTTGTGGCAGCAGCGCCAAACAGTGCCTGCGCGAAGCCTCAAGCAACCAAACCTCTACATCTTCCTTAAGCTACGCCGCCGCCTGAGTGTAAGCTACTCTCGCCAAAGTCGGCAGCAGCAACCAAAGCAACGGCAAACCGGTAGCCTGCGCCGAAGGCAATGCCTTCACGGTGAAATAAAATTACACCTTCCACTGGCGCATAAAAAAGCCCGCATCTTTCGATGCGGGCTTTTTTTGTAGCACAATCCAAAGATCAGTCTTTACTCACAGACTACTCTTTTGGATAAACGCGATAGCTCACACCGGCCAACTTTTCCAGCACACGATGTACCTGACATGAGTAGCCAAACTCGTTGTCATACCACAGGTACATCACCACATGATTACCTTTTACGATGGTCGCTTTGGCATCAAAGATACAAGCGTGACGCGAACCCACAAAATCACTAGACACCACTTCCGTGCTGTTAGTGAAGTCAATTTGCTTGCGCAACGGTGAATGCAAAGCCATGTGGCGCATGTATTCATTCAACTCATCCAGCGTGGTTTCCTTTTCCAGCTCCAGATTGAGAATAGCCATCGATACATTAGGAATCGGCACACGAATGGCATTGCCAGTCAGCTTGCCAGCCAGCTCAGGCAATGCCTTAGCAACCGCTTTGGCTGCACCTGTAGACGTAATAACCATGTTCAACGGCGCGCTGCGACCGCGACGCTCTGCTTTGTGGTAGTTATCAATCAGGTTTTGGTCATTGGTGTACG
>CAZZNL010000097.1:0-1201 GCA_964655625.1 uncultured Pseudomonadales bacterium | reverse complement strand
GTACGCGTGCACTGTCTCGATATGGCCAGACTTCACACCAAATTTATCATTGATGGCTTTCAAAGGCGGCACAACGGCATTGGTGGTACAAGATGCCGCAGAAATAATTTTATCGGTAACCAGAATATCTTCATGGTTCACACCGTAAACAATATTTTTTATGTCGCCTTTAGCGGGCGCAGTCAACAACACTTGGCTAACACCTTTAGCTTTCAGGTGTTTGGACAGCCCCGCTTCATCCGTTAATTTCCCCGTGTTCTCTACGATAATCGCGTTATTGATACCGTACTGGGTGTAATCAATTTCTTCAGGATTATCGGCATAAATGACTTTGATGACATTGCCATTGGCAACAAAGCTGTTTGTTTCTTCATCGACACGGATGGTGCCACGGAAAGGGCCATGTACAGAATCACGACGCAACAGGGAAGCGCGTTTTTCCAAATCGCCATCGCCCTTGCCTTTACGCACTACAATGGCACGCAAACGCAATACGTCACCGCCACCGGTTTTTTCGATCAGCAAACGCGCCATCAAACGACCGATGCGACCAAAACCGTACAACACCACATCACGCGGTTCTGGAATCGGTTTGACATCCGTGCCAACAGCATCCGCCAATTCGCGCTTGACATATTCATCAACAGACAAACCGCCGCTGTCTTTCATAAAGCCGACAGCGATACGACCCACGTCGACGTGCGCACGACCCAGATTCAGACCCGCCATCGCTTTAACGACCGGAAACGTATTGAACTCTGACAATTCATTCTGCTCGACCTGACGCACAAAGCGATGCGCCTTCATGATGTCAATTACCGAGCGGCTATAAAGTTGTTGACCGTAGATATAGGTATTGACGTTGTGCTCACGATGTAGCTTTCCGATCAGCGGAATCATGTCCTCGGCCAGAGCCTCGCGCTGCTTCCAATCAGAAAAATAATCTGCGGGTTTAGGACGCTTTTGTTCTTCAGCCATTTGCTATACCTTTTTTATAAACGTGAGTTTGTCTGTGGGCATGGGATCGAAAGAAGCGGTATTATCGTGATTCGCCTATAGAGGCGCAACATTCCCCCTCCTCCGGTTACCTATGCTGAATCGCCAATTCAAATACTTCTGGTGCGCCCGTGTGGCTTCCATGGCTGCCACGCAGATACTGATGGTCGGTGTTGGCTGGCAGATTTATGCGCTGACCAATAGC
>CAZZNL010000096.1:0-6453 GCA_964655625.1 uncultured Pseudomonadales bacterium | reverse complement strand
AGGCAGCGTGCCGAGATAAATACTGCGCTTGAGTGGTGGCGTATAGGGCTGTCCGCGCAACTCAGCGTACTGATTGAAATGATCCTGCATGGCTTTCAAACGCTCCTCTCCTTGCGTGCCCGTGGTGATGCCACCATGAAACTGATGAAAAGAACCTTCACCCAACAGAGTTACCAGAACAGTTTCCGGCAATTCCACGGCGCGCTTGTGTAAATCCAGATTGCACTGACCACCGCCGGTTTCAGTAAAGCCCGGATCGTAGCCACCCAGTTTTTCCCAAATATGTCGCGGCATCGCCAATACATTGCTTTCACCCAAGGGCTTGAGATAGCCACCGGCACTGGTGCCAGACAAACAGCAAATTTCAAACAGACGATAGCCGTCTTCTGGCCAGCGAATTTTTTCTAGCAGCGTTTGCTCAAAAGCTTCGTCATAACCTTCCAGCATCGCCTCTTGTTGCACCTTGTTGCCCAAGTGATAACCGGGAACGGCCACCACAGCATCAGGGTGCAAACGCTCGGCGGCAATGATGTAGTTGACGATACCCGGCGACACCATGCGCGCACCATCAATCATCACAGCGATCATGCGTCCGCGC
Source organism: uncultured Pseudomonadales bacterium (assembly GCA_964655625.1). Taxonomy (GTDB): domain Bacteria; phylum Pseudomonadota; class Gammaproteobacteria; order Pseudomonadales; family UBA7239; genus UBA7239. Next base: position 5,855 of record CAZZNL010000096.1, on the reverse strand, counting down.
GCCTGCGCAGCACCGTAATTCATTGCATTCACAGGAGTCGGCAACGTTTCTGGATACGCAAAGTAGCGAAAATTACTGCCCCATTTTTCTGCAGCGTCTTTACCCAGCATGCGTGTAGAAGGATTCTCCATCACAATTACTTCGTAATCGCTCTCAGCAACGCCACGCTGGTAGGCCACACTGAGTGAATACAGCGTTTTCTTGGCCTGCTCCGGCATTTTGTAAACCATGACGACGATCGACAAACGCGGCACAGAGCCCGCCAGATACTCGGACTCACTGCGCGCAATAACCGGCATTTCCGCATCAAACCATTTAATCGGTTGCGGCGAGTTGGGAATTCCTTTGGGCGTCGGTTGCGTATGGTGAGGGGGCTTTTTACTCATTCGTAGCCCACCTCATCGGTCATCGCAATATGCTCTAGCGCTTGGTACAACGCGAGAACATGTGACGGCAGGGCTGCATCCAGTGTCGCATGTTGCTTGTGCAGTGCCTGCGTGTAAAAACGCTCGTCGATGGGAACGGGCGATAAACCTAACTGCGCATGCAGACGATCCAGCGCACGATGAAAGCGCGCTTCGCTCCAATCAAAACACAACACTGGAAAAGCGCACTCACGATGCAATCGCAACAACCGCAAATTGTAGAGATACCACATTGCCAAGCCTTCCTCGATGGTCACAGGCATGGCGGGACGACTGGCTAAAGATTGCGCCACTGCCATCGGGTGACGGTAAATTCCTACAAATTCCATCCTGGGTACCAGCGAACGCCAGCCATCCAACACAATCAAAGTGCGCGGATCTTTGAAACCCCACAGCGACTTTTCCGCATACTCAGCGAGAATTTCCTCGGCGCGCCGTTGGTGCTGTTCCTCCCAAACAACAGGCCGGCAAATCTCGCCAGCTGCCGCAGCCGCCGCACCAGCAGCGGCTGGCACGCCAGTGGGCATTTTCCACGTCAGCCCATTGGCTTTGAAAATGGACTCGTGCAAATTGACGACATCCTGATTTTCACGATTGCCCTTGCGATTGTACTCATTCCAGGTGTGATGCTTACCGAGAAACAATCCGCCCTGCTGCAAAGAACCTGTCAGGCAGCTGGTGCCAGAGCGGTGCATACCGAGAATACAGAGAATCCGTTGTGGTCTTGCCGACATCATCAGAGAAAGCGCTTTATTATTTTGCCAAGGCAGGATCATAAAACAGACTTGCAGGTGATGACACCTCAAGCATCTTATAGATAGAACTCCAGCATATAGATAGAACCCCGCACAGCCCATAAAGCTTGGCTTACAATAACCGCATGAACACTGACCATACGAACACTGACCATACGAACACCGACCACACAAATACTGGCCGTGTAAGTGCAGACCAAACGGCCTCGCCCATTTTTCTGTCGATCAGCGTTGTGTTGTATCGCAATAACACCGCACAGCTGCTGCGTTTTCGCAACACCCTGGTTAACAGCATCAAGCAATTGCGCAGTGTGCGCTCTGTTGCGCGCGTTTCCCTGGCCGTGGTCGACAATGCTGCCCATGAAGATGGTGACCTTTTTTCACCACTGTTCACCTGCGCAGAAGGCATTGATAGCGTGCGCTTTATCTGCCCCGATAAAAATCTCGGCTACGGCTCCGCACACAATCTCTGCATGCATCAAGGGAGCGACTACCATTTACTGCTCAACCCTGATGTGTATCTGGACGTGCATGCCCTGACGGCAGGTCTGGACTATCTGCTGACCCATCCTCAAGTAGGTATGGCCACACCTTACGGCACCAGCAAGGAAGGTCAACCACTGTTTCTGTGCAAGCGTTATCCCACGGTGTTGAGTTTTATCCTGCGCGGTTTTGCACCCACACCCTTGCGCCATCTATTCAAAAAACGCTTAGCGCACTATGAAATGCGCGACGAATATTTATCGCAACAGGCTTGTGACAACGCAGAAATCGCTAGCGGTTGTTGCATGCTAGTGCGCACAGAGTTGTTGCATGCCTTGCATGGATTCTCACCCGATTATTTTCTTTATTTTGAAGATTTTGACTTGTCGATGCGCTTGCGCGCCAAGGCGCTGATTGCTTTTGTCCCTGCGATGCGCATTGTGCATGATGGCGGCCACGCCTCCCGCAAAGGCTGGTGGCATATTCAACAGTTTGCCCGCTCTGGTTACCGCTTTTTTTCACAGCATGGCTGGCGCTGGTTTTAACAGACAGTTTACTTGTCGACGATCTTGACGACCTTGTTGCGGTTACGCACATCCCCAAACGCAAACACTGTCTCGCAATAGTGCAATGGGTTGTCGCGACAGAAAAATTGCAACGCGCCATCGTTATCCACCAAATAACGTATGCCGCGCTCGTGAATATATTCAGGCTGACGCTTATCCCAATGCGCACGCATGGAGCGCGCATCTACTACACCGTCCAGATTAATCACCTTGCGGTGCACCAGATAACTGAGAATACCGGAGTTCATTGAACCGATCACAGCGTCTGGCGGGGTGTTGGCATCAATCCACTGCGCCGCCACCGTGTGAATGGACGGCTCCCGTACCGTGCCTGTCAGCTTTAACGGCGAATACGCCCACAACACCGCACTAAAACACAAAAACCAGCACGCAGCGCTGGCTACGCGACCCCGCAGCGCCCAGGCATACTGTCGACACACGAACTCCCAACGCGCGGACACGCCCGCCAACAACAGCAACATAGCCAGCGCCACCGGCACGTAATACCAGCTGCGCACAAAACTGCGAAAACCTGCGTGATAACAAAACACGGCAAAAACACCGAGGCAAAAAACAGCCACGGCGCGCAAACGCACAGCAGTGAAGCGCGCTCGCCACAAACACACCAACGCCGTTGTAGCAAAAATCAAACACCCCACCGCCAACACGCCTGCAGATTGCAACGGCAATACAAACAAGCGCGAATACGTTTGCAGCTGTGCATACAACCGTCCCGGCAACAACAACAGATTGACCAGCAGTTGCCGCCAGCTGAATTGCGGCTCTCCCCAGTAAATGGTTTCTATTTTGCCACTGCCCTGCACCAAGCTACCAAAGTGCATCCAATTCCAAGACAACCATGGCAATACCACCAGCAAGGCCACCACGCCGGAAAACACAATAACGGATAGATGACGAAAGCGGTGGCGACAGTCATCCCACAGCCAAGCTAAAAACAATACCAACACCACAATGGCGTTATCTGTGCGAGTCAAAAACGCCATGCCGGCCATCACACCAAAATACATATAACGCTGCCAAGGCAAACGATCCGGTTGATACACGGTGATAAACGCATTCAATAACAGCAGCAGCAACAAGGTATTGAGCGAGGTTTCCAGTCCGTTCATCTGCATATCGATAAAACTGGAATGCACGCAGAAAATAGCTGTCGCCATCCAGGCAATCAACGCACCGGCCTGTAACCGCAACACCGTGACATACAAAGCAATCACTGCGAGCAAATCCACAGCAAACATCAACCACTGCACGCGGTAAACAAAAGCAATACCGTCATCCGCTGCCGTATAAAACGGCGTGATCAATGCCAGCCACAGCGGATGAAAGCCATTACTCAACTGCTCACCGTCATAAGTGATGCGCTGCTGTGTCGCGACATTGGCCGCTATCTTGAAATAATAAAAGGCGTCATCGGCCAGATAGCTAGTCAACAGCGAATTGAAATCCAGCAGCGTATTGTTGATGCGCGCAACAGTCGCCATCACTAACAACAGCAATACAGCACCGACATGAAACTTATACACAGAAACCTTGTTCATACAGCGGTCTTTATCATGACAATCACATAGCCCTACATTCTGTGTCGTCGCCAGCAGAAAGGCTAGCTTTTACAATACGCACTTCAATGATTGCTGGAACCCGCCGTGACCTGGCCGCTACACAAAGCCCGCTTTGCAACACTGGGCGATACGTTCGCTTCTGCAGTAGCCATCCAACCATTGCGCGAAGCGCGCTGGGCACTGCACTCACCGTCAGCAGCAGCACTATTGGGGCTGGATGAAACAACGCTGTTATCCGCAACGGCATTACAGCAGTGCAATGGCCTTTTGCCTTTGCCACACGCACCACTGGCCATGGTTTATAGCGGCCACCAATTCGGCAGCTACAACCCCAGACTCGGCGATGGTCGCGCCATGTTGCTCGGTGAGATCAGCCACCAAAACACACTCCACGAAGTGCAACTCAAAGGTGCAGGGCCCACACCTTATTCACGCCAGGGTGATGGCCGCGCCGTACTGCGTTCCAGTGTGCGTGAATTTCTTTGTTCGGAGGCTATGCACAGCCTCGGCATCCCCAGCACGCGCGCCCTGGCGCTGATCAGCAGCGAGGAGCCTGTCTATCGCGAACGCCCCGAAACCGGTGCCATGGTAGTGCGGGTATCGCCCTCACATATCCGCTTCGGCTCGTTCGAATATTTTTTCTACACGCAACAACACGATGCGCTGCAGCAACTGGCTGATTTTGTCATTGAGCATCACTACCCTGCCGCTCGCAGTGAACAGAATCCCTACGCCGTTATGCTCCGTTCGCTCGTAGAAAAAACTGCCACCCTGATTGCACAGTGGCAATCGGTTGGCTTTGCGCACGGCGTGATGAACACCGACAACATGTCCATACTCGGTGAAACGTTTGACTACGGTCCTTTCGGTTTTCTGGATGATTACAACCCACAATTTATTTGCAATCACTCCGACTACCAAGGCCGCTATGCTTTTAATCAGCAACCGTATATCGGCCTGTGGAACAGCAATGCACTGGCACACGCTCTGTCACCGTTGATACCGACCGATACCCTGCGTGAAATTCTGCAAACCTATCAACCCATTTTTGAACAACAGTTTCTGCAGTTGATGCGCAACAAGCTCGGCTTATCCACAGCACAAACTACAGACGTGCAACTGATCACCCAGCTACTGGAGCAAATGCAGCAAGCGGCAGTGGACTACACCATTTTCTTTCGTCGCCTGTGCCATTTCCGCAGCGCAGCACCATCAAACTCATCTGATTTGCACGATTTTTTTATCGACAGAAACGCATTTGATCAATGGCTGACACAATACGCAACGAGATTGCATGCCGAGAATAGTGATGACGACGAGCGCAACACACGCATGTTGCAAAGCAACCCCAAATACATCTTGCGCAACTATCTTGCCCAGCAAGCCATAGCAAAAGCAGAGCAAGGGGACTTCAGCGAGGCCAAAGCGCTGTTGCACGTCTTGCTGTCACCGTTTGATGAACACCCCGCTTATGAACACTACGCCAACGCCCCACCAGCGTGGGGCAAACACCTTGAAATCAGCTGTTCTTCTTAAAACACCAGGAGTTCCACCATGACATTCACTTGTATTTCTGCCGCAGCCGCCAAAGCGATAATGGATCAAGGCGATGCCACGATTGTCGATATACGCGACCCTGCCGCCTTTGCCGCTGGACACATCGCGGGTGCGTTTTCACTCAACAACAGCAACGTAGACGAGTTCATCCGAAAGGCAGACCTGGACAAACCTTTGCTGGTGTTCTGCTACCACGGCCACAGCAGCCAAGGAGCGGCCGATTTTCTCGCCAAGCAAGGCTTCGAGCGCGTTCACAGCGTGGACGGCGGCATGGAGGGGTGGAAGCAGCAGTATCCGGTGAGTCCGTAGGGGCGGCCTGCTGTACCCGTCTTCTTGCGTTATTATGTACAAAATTTTGTACGGAATTAACCCATGTTCTCCCCATCCAACGACATCATCCCCCTGTCACAGGCTCGTAACAGCCTGTCTGACCTGATTGACGAGGTGCGTGAAGGTGCTGAAAAAATTATCACCCGTAACGGGAAAGGC
>CAZZNL010000095.1:0-6454 GCA_964655625.1 uncultured Pseudomonadales bacterium | reverse complement strand
TGTCGGCACCCAGCCTTTATAATTGTCGGTTTCCGTGACGCATATTGGCCGAACGGCCGCCGAATTCCGCTTCCCCACCTTACTGCTGGATACTGACCCCGACCATGGACAAGACGTTCAATCCGCAAGACATCGAGAAAACCTGGTACACCACTTGGGAGAACCAGGGTTACTTCAAGCCCTCGGGCACCGGCACGCCCTACTGCATCATGATTCCGCCGCCCAATGTCACTGGCAGCCTGCACATGGGGCACGGCTTCAACAATGCCGTGATGGACACGTTGGTGCGCTACCACCGCATGAACGGCCACAACACTCTATGGCAGCCGGGCACCGATCACGCCGGTATCGCCACCCAGATGGTAGTAGAGCGCCAGCTGGCTGCACAGAACATCACCCGCCACGATCTCGGCCGCGAAAAATTTCTGGAAAAAGTGTGGCAGTGGAAAGCAGAAAGTGGCGGCACCATCACTCAACAAATTCGCCGCCTGGGTTCTTCTGTCGATTGGTCGCGTGAACGTTTCACCATGGATGAGGGCTTGTCCAATGCGGTGAAAGAAGCGTTTGTTTTGCTGCATGAACAAGGCTTGATTTATCGCGGCAAACGCCTGGTGAATTGGGATCCCAAATTACACACCGCCATTTCTGATCTCGAAGTCATCAGTGAAGAAGAAAAAGGCTCGCTGTGGCATTTGCGCTATCCCGTCGATGGCACAACTGATGTGTTGGTAGTTGCGACTACGCGCCCGGAAACCATGCTCGGCGATTCTGCTGTTGCCGTGCACCCGAACGATGAACGCTACCGGCATTTGATCGGCAAATATGTGAAGCTGCCTGTCACAGGTCGTCTTGTGCCAATTATTGGCGATGACTATGTCGATCGTGAATTTGGTACCGGCGTAGTAAAAATCACACCCGCTCACGATTTTAATGACTACGAAGTCGGCAAGCGCCACCAGCTGCCACTGTTCAATATTTTTGATCGCGATGCCGCTGTCTCTGCTCACGATTTGGGCATTCCTGATGACTATCAAGGACTGGATCGTTTTGTCGCACGCAAAAAAATTGTCGCCCAGGCAGAAGCTGAAGGCTGGTTGGAAAAAATCGAACCGCACACGCTGAAAGTACCGCGCGGTGATCGCTCCGGCGTGGTTATTGAACCGTGGCTCACCGATCAGTGGTACGTCTCCACACAACCTTTAGCTAAAGAAGCCATTGCCGCCGTAGAAGACGGCCGCATCGAATTTGTGCCCAAGCAGTATGAAAATATGTATTTCGCTTGGATGCGCGACATTCAAGACTGGTGTATTTCACGACAGCTGTGGTGGGGACACCGCATCCCCGCGTGGTATGACGAAGCCGGCAATGTGTATGTCGGCCGCGATGAAGCCGAAGTGCGCAACAAACATCAACTCGGCAGCCACATCAATCTGCGTCAAGACGACGACGTACTCGACACCTGGTTTTCATCTGCGCTGTGGACATTCTCCACACTCGGCTGGCCAGAAAAGACGCTGGAACTAAAAACCTTCCACCCCACCGATGTGTTAGTGACAGGCTTCGACATCATTTTCTTCTGGGTGGCGCGCATGATCATGATGACCATGCATTTTATGAAAAATGAAGACGGCACGGCGCAAATTCCATTCAAGACCGTGTACGTACATGGACTGGTGCGCGATGCGCAGGGACAGAAAATGTCCAAGTCCAAGGGCAATGTACTCGACCCTATCGATTTGATCGACGGCATTGACCTGGAAACACTGGTACAGAAACGCACCAGCGGCATGATGCAGCCACAATTGGCTGAAAAAATAGAAAAAGCCACCCGCAAAGAATTTGCCGACGGCATCAACGCCTATGGCACAGACGCACTGCGCTTCACTTTCCTATCACTGGCTTCTACAGGTCGCGACATCAAATTCGACATCGGCCGCATCGAAGGTTTTCGCAACTTCTGCAACAAAATATGGAATGCGTCGCGCTATGTGTTGATGAATTGCGAAGAACAAGACTGTGCACAAGATGGCAGCACTGACTATGAATTGTCACTGGCCGATCGCTGGATTGTCTCGCGCCTACAGCACGCCGAACAAGCTGTGGCCGATGCTATTGCACAATTCCGTTTTGATTTGGCCACGCAAGCAGCTTACGATTTTTTCTGGAATGAGTACTGCGACTGGTATCTGGAGCTATCCAAACCCATTCTCAACGATACCGGTGCCAGCGCCGCACAAAAACAAGGCACGCGTCGCACCCTGATTCGCGTTCTGGAAGCCAGCTTGCGTCTGCTGCACCCGATGATGCCTTTCATCACTGAAGAAATTTGGCAGCGCGTCAAAGTGCTGGCCAATGCTCAAGGCGATAGCATCATGCTGGCGCGCTATCCGCGTGCGGATGAAAAAAAATATGATGCGCAAGCAGAAGCCGATATTCTCTGGTTGCAACAACTGATTCTGGGCGTGCGCAATATCCGTGGCGAAATGAACATTGCTCCGGGCAAACCACTGCCCGTATTGCTGCGCAACGGCACAGACAGTGATCGCCAGCGCCTCAACGGTTATCAACTGTTTTTAATGAAGCTCGCCAATATCGCCAGCATTGCGTGGCTGACTGCCGACACAACAGCACCATTGTCGGCCACGGCATTGGCCGGTGAATTGGAAATCCTGATTCCCATGAGCGATTTGATCAACAAAGAAGCAGAGCTGGCGCGTTTGCAAAAAGAAATCGACAAATTGCAAAAAGATGTCGAGCGCCAACAAGGCAAACTGGCCAATGACAGCTTTGTAGCAAAAGCACCCGCCGACGTTATTGCCAAAGAGCGTGAGAAACTGGCTGACAACGAACGCGCGCTGCAAAAACTGCGCGAACAAATGACCGCCATTCACGCCTTGTGAGCTGCGTGCCGAGATGAGTGCTCTGGCCCATCGCCTCGCCACACTCCTGCTCTGTGTGCTGTGGCTGTCGGCCGGCTTTCTCATTTACGGCTCAACCGGCCACGACGATTCGCACATCAACTTCTGGAATGTGCACACCCTGCTCACGCAGGGAGAATTAGTGAATTACAACGGCGAACGCGTCGAGCAAACCACCAGCCTGCTGCAAGATTTTCTTACCGCTGTGTTAGCTGCAACAGTGCCAATTCACCTGGTTACACTCGGTTACTTAGTCGATATCGCCGCCGCCCTTGCCTGCTGTTTATTAGGCGCAAGATTGGCAAAACAGTTGGCACCATCACTGGCAAACTGGTTTTGCGCTCTGGTGTTGAGCAGCAGCAGTTTTTTGCTCTGGACTTACGGTGGCATGGGCGCGCCGCTCACGGCACTGTGCTTGCTGCTGGCCATTGCCTGTTGGCAGCAATGGCTGACGGCCACTTCCTTGAGCGGCAGTCTCATATTGAAACTCGCTGGCATCACACTGGCACTGACCTTGGTGCGCCCTGAAGTGCCCGTCACCAGCACCGCCACGGCACTGCTGCTGGCTGCCTGGTATTGGCGCACACCCGCGCTGCGCCGGCGCAGCCTCTGGCTTTTCGGTATCACCGGTGCGGCTGCCTGCGCGTTATTTCTGTGGCAACACTGGTATTTCGGCTCTTGGCTGCCGATACCCGCTGTTGCCAAACAAGGCGGTGCCTGGCTGCCGCAATTGCAGCGCGGCACTTACTATGTTGTGTTCAACAGCATTCTCAATCCCGTCATTGCGCTGGCACTGTTATGCGGCCTGGCAGCGCTCTGGCAATGCATACAGCAGCGCAAAAATCCCGCACTCTTGATTGCGCCTGGCAACGCAACACTCACCATCATGCTTGCTGTTATTGCTGTTTATGCCGGTTTTATCTGGTCTTCCGGCGGCGACTGGATGCAAGCTGGCCGTTTTTGGGTGCCAATCCTCTGCCCCGCCGCACTGTTGATCCTGCAGGTGTTAGCGCGCTGGCGTTATCGCCTATTGGCTCACGCTATTTTGTGCGCACTGGTGATTGCACAACTGGGTATGCAATATCAAACCGTTGCCCAGTTGTCGCACGGTATTCCTGTTTGGGTGAAGACACGGATCACAACAACGCATCAACAACGCTACAGCATTTTTGAACAACTCAACCAGGAACATGTGCGCGATATGGCCATCATCGACCATCTGCACAACATCATTCCGGTTTTACACCAGCAACTTCAGAGACCCGTGCAGCTTATGTCAGGTCAAGCAGGCATGGTGTTTTATTACACGGCGCAGGCATTTTATGGTCAGGTGCAATTTCGTGATCTGCGCGGACTGGTAGAAAGCAGTTTGACGCTATGCCCACAGCTGCGCGACATGCCACGCTCACCGCAAGGACTGTTCTGGGGTTATCGTGAATTTTTTTCGGCATTGCCTACACTGCAAACACAGTGTGCCATCACTGCACCCGATATCATTTATGACCTCAACGATATGTCCCAGAAATTGGGCAAGACGCTCGAAACTTTGGGCTACACACTGATTCACCGCGAAAGCGGGCGGCTGATTGAAAACACCACCCCATTGCCATCAAACCGCCTGCTGGTTCCCAATTTGATATTTGTGCGCAATGATTTATTGCCACTGCTAGGCAACCCAACCATGCAGGTGATTGATTATCGACAGTTGCCGCTGCAAGTGCGCTGGCCTTTACAAAACAATCCCCGCATAAACAATGCACAACCGTAGATACACTCCACTCTTTTTATTGTTATGGCTGTTGATCACAGGCTGTGCACACAGACCAGACAGCAGCAGCGAACAACAACAACGCACACAGCAACTCAGCCAGGCATTACAACAATTAGCGCCCGATAGCACGCCACACGCAGCGCACACCTTGGCAAAAATTGCCGTCGAAACAGCCAACCGCTTGCGCACTGACTACGATGTTGCGCTTGCACCTTGGCTGCACAATATTGAAGTCAATTCAGGCATCAAAGCACGCGGGCTCTGCTTCCACTACGCCAAGGATTTAGCCGCAGCCCTACAACCGGCACTCGCGCCATATTGGCAAATGTATCGCGTACAAGCTCGCCCAAAACAATTGCTGGAACACAACGCCATCGTGCTTGTCGGCAGAGGACAACCGTGGCAAAGCGGCATTGTGCTCGATGCCTGGCGCAACGCTGGCGTGCTGTATTTTGGCCCGGTATTGCTCGACAAATACCCTTGGCAATTAAAACAATCATCACCTTTGCAGTGATTGTTTTCCGGCAGTATCACGAGCAAATTGCACGGCCACTCGCCCAGAGCGAGAACCTCGTTGAGTAGCAAATGCACAAGCTTCTGTGCATAACGCGTCCGTCGCATGAACACCGTAATGCATCAACCAATGCGTCACGGCCAACAAATACTCATCTTGTGTGAACGGATAAAAAGATAACCACAAACCAAAGCGTTCAGATAAAGACACTTTTTCTTCTATTGCTTCACCAGGATGCAGCTCATCACCCACCATTTTGACAGCTAGATTGTCTTGCATATACTCTGGCAATAAATGCCTGCGATTAGATGTAGCGTAAATCAACACATTACTATCCGGTGCAGCAAGAGAGCCGTCTAATGCTGTTTTCAATGCTTTATAAGCGGGCTCTTCATCGCTAAACGTTAAATCATCACAAAAAATAATAAAGCGCAAGGTGGCGTAATGTGGTTCACTGCGAATAGCAGAAAGAATTTCCGGTAAATCGGTTAAATGATCACGCTGCACTTCAATAACTCGTAGACCTTCTGCGGCATAACGATGCAACAATGCGCGTATCAGTGAAGATTTTCCAACACCTCGCGCGCCCGTTAGCAAAACATTATTGGCGGGCATGCCTCGCAAAAATTGTTGTGTATTGCGATCAATTTCTTTTTTCTGCTGATCAATTCCTAGCAAATCTTCTAATGCTAACGGCGCTAAAGTTTTTATGGGTTCCAGCCTGCCTACACCGCGCTGCACCAACCAGCGAAAGGCTATTGCAGCTTGCAAATCAGGCACTGATGCTGGCAATGGAAAATGCGCTTCCAACACTGCAGCAATACGTTGCAAAGCTTTTTTGATTTCTTCGTCAGCCGTCATAACGCACCTTTTTATTCATCAATAAAAAAACCCGCCGAAGCGGGTTTTTACATTACCACTTCGCATTCACCATTTTAGAGTACGACTTCTTGCACATGCGTCACATGAATGGCTTTTACTTTATCTGCCGCCTGCTGGAACGATTCAATTTCATTGAAGTTCAGATAACGATAGATTTCCGCACCCATGGTGTTCAACTTACCGGCGTATTCCAGATATTCTGCCGGCGTAGGCAATTTACCCAACACAGCAGCGACGGCAGCCAGCTCCGCCGAAGACAGAAATACGTTGGTATTGTCGCCCAAACGGTTGGGGAAGTTGCGCGTTGAAGTAGACACCACGGTAGAGCCAGGGCGCACGCGCGCCTGGTTACCCATACACAATGAACAG
>CAZZNL010000094.1:0-6474 GCA_964655625.1 uncultured Pseudomonadales bacterium | reverse complement strand
CCGTGACTCTCTTCAAAGATATGCAAAGCTGCGCGCACATCCGTTTGCCAACCCATGACGCTGGATACCCACACATCGTAGTTGCCTTTGATGTTGTCCAATGGTTGCACTTTGTTGATGGAGCAGCAGAAGTCTGGATCCGTTTCGTACAGCTTTTCCTGCTGGCTGTAGCCGTGCTGGTATTCATCCGGCTGCAAGTTCACCACATTCAGGTGCAACTGCTCGGCCATCAGATCGCGGTAGGCCAGCGTCTCGGGAAAATGGTAGCCGGTGTCGATAAAGTGCACGGTCTGGCCGGGGCGGGCATGAGCAATCAAATGCAGAAAAAAGGCAGACGTGGCGGCAAAAGAGGAGGTCACCAACACCTTTTCGGGGGGGAAGTCCTGGAAGATGCGCGTCAGGCGCTCGGGAACGCTCAGCGGGGCGTAGGCCGCGTTCAAGGCTTCCAGTTCGGGTAGAGTCAGGCCGGCAGAGTTACTGCTGCTGCGGGCGATGACGGGCGACGTGTTCATGGGCAGTACCGTGGCAAAGAGCCTGTGTCTATTGTCGGCGATTTGAGGGTGCGCAGAATAGCGGCAAGCTGCAACGTTGCCAAAGAATATCTGCTTATATTGATATAAATGCTTGGTAGGTAGCTTGTAGCTTGCTTTGATGGGGCGCTAGAAACGGCGATAATGCAGCGTTTTCTGACTGTTTTTCCCTATGCGGGACAGGTGTTCTCCGTTTATGCCGTTTACATTGATCCGAGGGTTGCACAACCTGCGTCCACAGCACCGTGGTTGCGTGGCCACTATTGGCTCTTTTGATGGCGTGCATCGCGGGCATCGCGCCATTCTGCAGCAGCTACGAGCACAGGCTGTGGCACTGGGGCTGCCCTCGGTGGTGATGGTCTTTGAGCCGCAGCCACAGGAGTTTTTTGCAGGGAAAAATGCGCCGGCACGCTTGATGCGGTTGCGCGATAAAGTTCGCGCTATCTCGGCTTGCGGTGTGGATCGCGTACTGTGTTTGCAGTTCAACTTGCACTTGCGCCAGCTCTCTGCCAATGCGTTTATTGAGCAGATTTTGGTGGACGGCCTGGGCGTAAAAAGCCTGGTGGTGGGGGATGACTTTCGCTTTGGCTGCGATCGCACCGGCGATTTTGCCTTGTTAGTGGCAGCGGGCCAGCGCCATGGCTTCAGCGTGCATGATACGTGCACCGTGGAAGACGGCGGTGAGCGCATTAGCAGCACGCGTATCCGGCAGGCGCTGGAAGCCGAGCGATTTGATGAAGCAGAGCGTTTGCTGGGGCATCCGTATACCATGCGCGGACGCGTGGTGTACGGCCAGCAGTTGGGGCGCACTATCGGTGTGCCGACAGCCAATGTGCGCGTGCGTCGCTATCGTTCGCCATTGAATGGTGTGTTTGCCGTAAAACTGCAGCGTGTAGGGCATGACGCATGGCTGCCCGGTGTGGCCAATGTCGGTGTGCGGCCTACCGTGGGCGGCGAAACACGCCCCGTGCTGGAAGTGCATGTGTTGAATTTTGACGAGAACTTGTACGGGCGCGAAGTGGAAGTGCAATTTTGCAAAAAACTGCGCGACGAACAGAAGTTTCCTTCTTTTGATGCACTGAAAGAACAGATTTATCGCGATATTGAACAAGCCAAACAATTTTTTACTGATTTGTCGGAATCCCAGTAATGACTGAACCCCAAAAAGATTACAAGCACACGCTGAATTTGCCGCAAACATCGTTTGCCATGAAAGCCAATTTGGCGCAGCGCGAGCCGGGCATGTTGAAAACATGGCAAGAGCAAAAGCTGTACGAAAATATTCGCGCAGCGCGTGCCGGTCGGCCACAATTTATTTTGCATGATGGCCCGCCTTACGCCAACGGCGATATTCATATCGGCCATTCTGTCAATAAAATCCTGAAAGACATTATTGTTAAATCAAAAACCTTGTCGGGTTTTGATACGCCGTATGTGCCGGGATGGGATTGTCACGGTTTGCCGATAGAACACAACGTTGAAAAGAAACACGGCAAAGCGGGTGACAAGCTCGATCACAAAGCCTTTCGTGCAAAATGTCGCGAATACGCACAAGCGCAGGTGAATGGCCAGAAAAAAGATTTTGTGCGCTTGGGTGTATTGGGCGATTGGGACAATCCTTATCTCACCATGGCGCCCCAGTTTGAGGCGGATATTATTCGCGCGCTGGGCAGAATTGCTGCCAATGGCCATTTGGTGCGCGGCTTCAAACCCGTGTACTGGAGTGTGGTCGGCGCTTCTGCATTGGCAGAAGCCGAAGTGGAGTATCAAGACAAAGTATCCACTGCGCTGGACGTGCGTTTCGTCGCCGTGGATCAACAAAAAATTCTCAATGCATTTGCTGATGTGGCTGGTGAAGGCGCGGTGTCGGTAGTGATCTGGACCACCACGCCCTGGACTCTGCCTGCTAACCAAGCGGTGAGCGTGGGGCCGGATATTGATTATGCGTTGGTGCAAGTAGATCTCGGTCTCGGTATTGAGCGCATCGTACTGGCGCAAGCGCGTGTTGAAGATGCCATGCAGCGCTACGGCATTACTGATTACTGCATTGTTGGTCGTTGCAAAGGCGCTGCGTTAGAGCACTTGATGTTGCAGCATCCGTTTTACAGCAAACAAGTGCCGGTGCTGGTTGGCGAGCACGTCACGCTGGATGCCGGTACTGGTGCTGTGCATACCGCGCCGGATCACGGCATGGATGACTTTGTGGTGGGGCGAAAATACGGCATCGGCACCATCAATATAGTTGATGAGCACGGTGTGTATCGTGCCAATACCGAGTTGCTTGCTGGCGATCATGTATACAAAGTTGATCAAAAAGTTGTTGACTTACTCACCGAGAAAAAAGCGCTGATTTTGGCGAAACAATTTACGCACAGTTTTCCGCATTGCTGGCGCACCAAAACACCGCTGATTTTCCGTGCGACACCGCAGTGGTTTGTCAGCATGACGGAAAAAGGGCTGCAACAAATGGCGATGGATGCCGTTAAAAACGTGCAGTGGTTTCCTGCTTGGGGGCAGGCGCGCATTGAAGCCATGTTGCAACAGAGCCCCGATTGGTGTGTGTCGCGTCAGCGCACCTGGGGCGTGCCCATTGCATTGTTTGTGCATCGTGAAACGCAGCAGTTGCATCCTAAAACGCAGGAACTGATTGAGCGTGTGGCACAGCGTGTTGAAAAAGAGGGCATGGATGCGTGGTTTGATCTCGATGCCAGCGAATTGTTAGGCGATGAGGCTGCGCAATACCAAAAAGTGACTGACACGCTGGATGTTTGGTTTGATTCTGGCGTCACGCATCTGGCTGTGTTGGAGCGTCGCCCGCAGTTGCGCTACCCCGCAGATTTGTATCTGGAAGGTTCGGACCAGCATCGCGGCTGGTTTCAGTCATCACTGAAAGCGGCGTTGGCCATGAACGGCACAGCGCCTTATCGCCAAGTGTTGACGCACGGTTTTACCGTGGATGCCGAAGGCCGCAAGATGTCCAAGTCACTCGGTAATGTGGTGTCGCCACAAAAAGTGGTGAATGATTTGGGTGCGGATATTCTGCGTTTGTGGGTGGCGGCCACCGATTTTTCGGGCGAGATGACGGTTTCAGACGAGATTCTCAAGCGCACTGCAGATTCCTATCGCCGCATTCGCAATACCGCGCGCTTTTTGCTTTCTAACCTGAGTGGGTTTGATCCGGCTCAACACGGTGTGGCGGTAGAGAATTTACTGGCACTGGATCGTTGGATGGTGAATCGCACGGCAGCATTGCAAAAAGAAATTATCGCGGCGTATGACAGCTATCAGTTCCATTTGATTTATCAAAAATTACATAACTTCTGTGTGGTGGATCTGGGTGGTTTTTATCTGGATATCATCAAAGATCGTCAATACACCATGCAGGAAAACGCGCTGGGTCGCCGCTCCTGTCAAACCGCGCTCTACCACATCATCGAAGCGATGACGCGCTGGTTGGCACCGATTTTAAGTTTCACTGCTGAGGAGTTATGGCAGAGCTTGCCGGGTGAGCGCGGCAATACGGTGTTCACCGCGGAATGGCACAGCTTGCCGGAGGCAACAGTGAGCAGCAGTGCGTTTTCCGACAGCGACTGGCAGCAAGTAATTGCCGTGAAAGAAGCCGTGAACAAAGCCTTGGAAGCCGAGCGCACTGCAGGACACATCGGCTCCTCGCTGCAAGCGGAAGTGACACTGTATTGTGCGGCGGATCTGTTGCGGTTGCTGCAAAAACTGGGCAATGAATTGCGCTTTGTGTTGCTGTCATCTCAGGCGAATCTCGCGCCGTTGGCCGAAGAAGGTGCGGCAACAGAGATCGATGGCTTGCGTGTGGCTGTCTCTGTATCGCAGCACAGCAAATGCGTGCGCTGCTGGCATTATCGGGAAGATGTCGGTGCGCATCACGATGATCCTGAGCTTTGTGGGCGCTGTGTCGAAAATGTCAACGGTGCAGGTGAGGAGCGACGTTATGCTTGATTGGCGCAATGCACGTTGGTTTGTGCTGTCGGCACTGGTGTTGATGTTGGATTTGTGGACAAAACACCTGGTTACGGCGCATTTTTCATACCGCGAAGTGTTGCCTGTTTTCGCGGCAGGCGATTGGGGTTTTAATTTGACGCTGGCACACAACTACGGCGCGTCGTTCAGCTTTCTGGCAGATCAATCCGGTTGGCAGCGTTGGTTTTTTTCGGGGATTGCTTTGATGGTCGGCCTCGGTTTATCCGTGTGGTTGTTGCGACTCCAGGCTAATCAGCGCGTGTTATTGCTAGGTTTGCCGCTGCTGATCGGCGGTGCGTTTGGCAATTTGGTCGATCGCGTGCTGTATGGCTATGTCATCGACTTTCTGGATGTGTATTACGGCACACTGCACTGGCCGGCATTCAACGTGGCAGACTCTGCCATTTGCGCGGGTGCGGCGCTGTTGCTGCTGGATGGTTTTGTGAGCAGGAAATCATGATGGCATTGCAGATTTCGCCGCAAACACGCGTCACTTTTTTCTTTTCCTTGTCATTGACAGACGGTCAAGTGGTCGATTCCTGTTTTGACAAACAACCAGCGCAGTGTGTACCGGGCGATGGTAGTTTGTTGCCGGGGTTTGATGCTTGTCTGCTCGGTTTGCAAGCCGGTGACAAAAAACAATTTGTTTTGCCTGCAGCACAAGCGTTTGGTGTGCGTCGAGAAGAAAATCTCAAGCGTGTGCCGCGCGAACGTTTTGCAAACGATATAGCGCTGACAGAGGGATTGGTTGTCTCATTCGGCGCAGCGGAAGGCGGAGAGCTGCCTGGAATTGTGCATCGCCTGATGGGTGAAATGGTCGAGGTTGATTTTAATCATCCACTCGCGGGACGTGATCTGGTGTTTGACGTGGCAATAGTGGCGGTTGAGGCCGTGCAGGAGAATGCTTGAGATGCAAATGAAATTGGCCAATCCGCGCGGATTCTGCGCTGGCGTTGATCGTGCCATTGAAATTGTCAGCCGTGCGTTGGATGTGTTCGGTGCGCCAATTTATGTGCGCCATGAAGTGGTGCATAACCGTTTTGTGGTGGACGGCCTGCGGAATCGCGGCGCGGTGTTTGTCGATGAGTTAGATGATGTGCCGGACGATTGCATCGTGATTTTCAGTGCACACGGCGTGTCGCGTGCCGTGCAGGATGAAGCGCAACGGCGCGGCTTGAAAGTGTTTGATGCCACCTGTCCCTTGGTCACCAAAGTGCATATGGAAGTGTTGCGTTACGGGCGCGAAGGTATTGATTGCATTTTGATTGGTCATGCCGGCCACCCGGAAGTGGAAGGCACGATGGGGCAGTTTGATGCCAGTCGCGGTGGTGCCATTCACTTGGTGGAAGATGAGCAGGACGTTGCCAATTTGCAGGTGCGCGATCCGCAGCGGTTGGCCTTCGTCACCCAAACGACACTGTCTATGGATGATACCGCCAAGGTCATCGATGCTTTGCGAGCGCGGTTTCCGGCTATTCAAGGGCCGCGCAAAAATGACATCTGCTACGCCACCCAGAACCGCCAGGATGCCGTGAAGCAGCTGGCGCTGGAGTGTGATCTGGTGCTGGTGGTAGGTTCGCCCAACAGTTCCAACTCCAACCGGCTGTGCGAACTGGCCGGGCGCATTGGTGCGGAGAGCTATTTGATTGATGCGGCGGCGGATATCAATCCCGCCTGGCTGCAAGGTAAAAAAGCGGTGGGCATTACTGCCGGTGCCTCTGCGCCAGAAAATCTGGTGTTGGAAGTGGTGAAGCGGCTGCAACAGCTGGGTGCGCAAGCGTCCGTGGAGCTGGACGGCACCGTGGAGACCGTGCATTTCACCATGCCAAAAGAGCTGCGCTAACCGGCTCGCCAAGAGCTAAAAATGTGAACAAGATCAATGTCCTGAGCCACTGAGCGCACTTCCGTAGCCGTTTGTCTGTTGGGGGTAGCGGTGCAAATCGTCTTGCAC
>CAZZNL010000093.1:778-6530 GCA_964655625.1 uncultured Pseudomonadales bacterium | reverse complement strand
ATTCAAATCGCCAACGTGTTTGAAACGAATGATTCCCTTTGAATCGACAAAATAAGTTTCCGGTGCGCCAAATACGCCCAAATCAATGCCGAGTTTGCCATCGGCATCAACAATGGTTTCGCGGTAAGGATTGCCTTTTTCTGTCAGCCACTGCTGTGCGGCGGGCAGCTTGTCTTTGTAGTTGATGCCATAAATTGCAATGCCCTGGCCGGCTAACTGCATCAGATAAGGGTGTTCAACGCGACAGGTGATACACCAGGTGGCCCAGACATTGACCAGCGCCTTTTGCCCGTGCAGATTTTTTTCTGAAAACGTACTGCCGGAACTCAACGCAGGCAAAGTGAAAGCTGGAAAAGGTTTATCCAGCAGCGCACTGGGCATGGCTGAAGGGTCTAGTGACAGGCCGCGCAACAAAAATATTGCCAGTACAGCAAAGGCGGCTAGTGGCAGAAATAGCTTTAGACGATTCATATATTTTTGTGGCGATAACGTTTGTCGAATACAGCGAGAGCTGCGCCGATAGCCATCAAAATAGCGCCCAGCCAGATCCAGCGCACAGCGGGTTTGCTATGTAGGCGCATCGACCAGGCACTGGCTGTTCCTGCTTCTGGCTGTAGTGGCTCACCCAAGGAAACATAAATGTCGCGCATCACGCCAGGCCAAATGGCCGCTTCAGTCATCACTTTGCCGGATGCCAGATAATTGCGTTTTTCTGGATGCAGAACACGCAGTGTCGCATCGGGTGCTAGCACACGAAACGTAGCGCGTTGTGAGCTGTAATTGGGGCCATTGTGTTGCTCTAGTGATTCAAAACTGAAGTGATAGCCCGACAAGACAGCCGATTCACCGGGCGCTAGGCGAAGGTCTTTGTGATCGCTGGCCAGAGAAGTGAAAGCGATGCCCAGTGCGCTGATTGCCAATCCAATATGCGCCAGGCACATGCCCCAGTAGCTCGCACGCAAACTGCGCAAACCCTGTAGCGGCGAGTGCGCATTGCGCAGCTTGTGTCGCACATCCACCAAAGTGCCGATGATGACCCACAATCCTAACCAACCGGCAATCACTGCGCTGGCAGAAAAAGGAATAGCCAGGGCGAGAGGCAGCAACAAGGCCAATAATAAACTGACAGCTACAGGTTTTTTCAGCCACAAGAACAATTGTGCTGTGTGAATTTTGTCGTGCCATTGCAGATGTATTCCCACTGGTAACAACAACAAAACCACGGCCATCAACGGCAGGAAAAAACTATTGAAGTAGGGTGGCCCGACAGAGATTTTTCCCCAGCTCAATGCGTCGGCAATCAAGGGGTACAGTGTTCCCAAGCAGACAATGGCCAGAATGACAGCCATTAAACAGCTATTGAGCAAAACGAACATTTCTCGTGAAAGAAAACGATAGCCGCTTGACGGTGTGGTGGGTGCACGCAAAGCAAATAAAGTGAGCGAGCTGCCGATTACGATGGCTAAAAAGGCGAGGATGAAATAGCCGCGTGTAGGGTCGCTGGCAAACGCGTGCACCGAAGTGAGCACGCCGGAGCGCACCAGAAATGTGCCCAGCAAACTGAGAGAAAACGCAAAAATAGCGAGCAACAAGGTCCAGCTGGAAAATAATTGGCGTTTGTCGCTGCCTGCTAGCGCATGCAACAGTGCCGTTCCTGCCAGCCAAGGCATGAAAGAAGCATTTTCTACTGGATCCCAAAACCACCAGCCGCCCCATCCCAGTTCGTAATAGGCCCACCAACTGCCCAATGCGATACCTAGCGTGAGAAATGCCCAAGCGATATTGACCCAAGGGCGCACCCAGCGTGTCCACGCATTGCTGACGCTGTGGCTTTGTGGTGCATTTTTTTCTAGCAGAGCTGCAATGGCAAAAGCAAAAGGAATGGAAAAGCCGACGTAGCCTAAATACAGCATGGGCGGATGCACGATCAGACCAAAATCTTGCAGCATAGGATTCAGGTCGCTGCCTTCACTGGGTATAAAAGGTAAATTGCGCGCAAAAGGATTGGAGGTAAATAGCGTAAATGCACTGAAGCCGGTAGTGATAAGTCCCAACACACTGAGCACGCGTGCGCGCAACACCGAGGGCAGTGTGGCAGAGCACAAAGCGAATGCAGCAGACCACAACGTCAGAATTAACAACCACAGTAGCAGCGAGCCTTCATGAGCAGCCCAGACTGCGCTCACTTTGTATTGCATGGGCAACAAGGTGTTGGAGTTGTTGGTGACGTATTGCAGCGAAAAGTCGTCGGTAATAAAGCAATAAGTCAGTGACAGAAAACTGCAACACAGTAAGGCGCAGTTGACCAGTGCCAGCGGTGCCGCCAGTCGCGTCCAGCGGGTAATTGCCAGATAGCTGCCCGCCATCGGCAACACACCCTGCAGAATGCTGAGGCAGAACGTGAGGATGAGGCAGTAGAGACCGAGTTCAGGAATCATGCTTGTTTGTTTTCACAATATTGTCACTGTGGGTGTTGAGCCGGTTTGGGCCCCATGTTTTTCATGCTGTCGCGAATTTCTGGCGGCGTGTAATTTTCATCGTGCTTGGCCAGCACTTCTGTGGCGGTAAAAACTTTTCCGTCCCAGCGACCTTTGGCAATGGCTGCCTGCTCCTCGGCAAACAAGTCGGGCAGGATGCCGTGATAAACCACGGGTACACTGTGTTGGCCATCGCCCATCGAAAATGTCACTGCGAGGCTGCTGGTATCCCGTTTGATACTGCCCTTATCGACAAAACCACCCAAACGAATATCGCGCTGCAGTGGCGCTTTGCCATTGAGAATATCGGCTGGTGGAAAAAACAGATTCATGTTTTCCCGCAGTGCATAGGTAATTAAGCCTACGGCCGCACTGGAGGTAATGATGATGGCGAGAATAATCAGCAGGCGTTGTTTGCGCACTGGGTGCATGGTTTTTACTCGTGGTTAAGTGACGCGACTGGTGTTAGCGGTCAATTTCCCTGCGCAATTGTGTGTGACGATGCAATGCGCGCCCCACTAGCGTCAGTAATACTGCAAAACAGATGCCGTATGCGCTCCAGACATAAATGCCGTGACCATTCATGGTCAACAGCTCGTTGATCGTGGCGAAATACATCAGTGTCAGCTCCGCGATTTTGTGCTGCTAAAACTTTCAATCAGCCAGCGACTATTGCGTTCGTTCGACAAAATTTCACAGCGCAGGTTCAATAGCAACAGTACGGCATACAGCAGATAAAACCCGGCGATCATAATGAGCAGGGGGTACAGCATAGAGCCGTGAATGGTTGGTGCTGAGGTTAATTTCAGTGAAGCGCCTTGATGCAAGGTGTTCCACCAATCCACCGATTTATAAATGATGGGAATATTTACCATGCCGACGATGGCGAGGATGCTCGCCGCACGATTGCCGTTGTCGGCATTTTGATAGGCGCTGACCAAAGCCATTACACCGAGATACAGAAAAAATAAAATCAGCATGGAGGTGATGCGTGCATCCCATTCCCACCAAGTGCCCCAAGTGGGTTTGCCCCAGATGGATCCGGTGACTAAGGCGATGAATGTCATCGCCGCGCCGATAGGTGCGGCAGCGCGCAGTGCCCAAAATGCCAATTTCATGCGCCAGATCAGACCGATACAGCCGGCCAGCGCCATCAAGTAATAACCAGCCAATGCCAGAAAAGCGGAAGGAACATGGATGTAGATAATGCGATAGCTATTGCCTTGCCGCAGTTCCTCCGGTGCAAAAGCCAGACCCCAGATAGCACCGACAGCAATCAGCAGCGTTGCGGGAACAGCCAGCCAAGGCAGCAAGCGGCCACTCATGCGATAGAACCAGGGCGGGGAGCCCCAACGGTGAAACCAAGTTTTCAGCATGATGTTGAGGATAAACAGCGAAAAAAGACGGGATCAGAGCGGCGGCAAGGATACCACAAGGCGTTGGTGGCTTGGTTTTGTGGGCTTGGCTTAGTGAACCGCTTTTACAGTCAGTTGTCGGCAGCGATACGCAGGCCAGCAATGACCACCAAGGGCACCAGCCCCAGTGCCAGCAGTGCAAACGCCCCCAGCATCGCCAGTTGGCCACCCGGGTAAATACCGGCGGCGGCCTGTGCAGTGGCGCTGGCACCGAATATCAGCACGGGGATGTAAAGCGGCAGCACGATGACAGCAACCAGCAGCCCACCACGGCGCAAGCTGACAGTCAGTGAGGCGCCAATAGCTCCCATCAGTGACAGATTGATGGTGCCCAGTGTCAGGGCCAGCATGGTGGTTGGCAGCGCGACCGCTGGCAGGGACAGCATGCTGCCTAGTAACGGAGACAGCAGCACCAAGGGCAGGCCGGTAAACAGCCAATGCAGCATCACTTTGATCCAGACCATGCCGTACAGATGTGCAGGATGCAGAAGATACTGCTCGAGCATGCCATCGTCGTAGTCGCGCCGAAACAGCATATCGGCCGATAGCAGGCTGGCCAGCAGCGCGGCAACCCATAACATACCGGGTGCAATGGCCGCCAATTGCGTCTTGTCTGCTCCCACGCCCAGTGGTACTAGCATTACAACCATAAGAAAAAAAGCCGCAGGGTTGATGGCATCGGCGAGATTGCGCCATCCCAACAGCCATTCACGGTGTAACGTCGCCGCCAACAAGCTCATGGCACAGCCTGTTCGGTGAGTGTGGTGTTTTCCAGCGTTAGCGTGCGCAAAGGCAAATCAATGTTCTCGCTGCCGTGATGTGTGGTGAAAATAGCCATACCACCCTTGGCTAAGTGCTGGCGCAAGCACTCAACTATTAAAACAAACCCATGAGGGTCTAGCGCGGTGAAGGGCTCGTCCAGTATCCACACAGGCTGAGAGCTGAAGAACAGACGCGCCAATACCACGCGGCGCTGTTGTCCGGCGGAGAGTTGGCGGCAGGGCAAGTCGGCTTTCTGGCTGATGCCTAGCGTTTCCAAAGCCGCGTTGACCTGCTCACGATCTGCACCGGCGATGCCGGCATACCAAGCCAGGTTTTCATGGGCAGTGAGCTGTGCTTTCAAAGCGGGTTGGTGGCCTAGGTAGAGCAGTTGGGGTGCGTATGCGTGCCAGTGGTCGCGAATGTTTTGCTGATTCCACAACACTTCGCCCTGGTAGTCGCTGCTCAGTCCTGCCAGAACCCGCAGCAAGCTGGTTTTGCCGCTGCCGTTGTCGCCTGCAACTTGCAATAACTCACCGCCGTGCAACGAGCAGTCAATGTCAGAAAACAAGGGCTGCAAACCCTTGCTGACACCCAGTTGGCGCAGTTGCAGGCTATGTGTGAGCCTTGTGCGAGTGGCGGTGTGAGTTGCAGCGTGAGTTGCAGTGTGAGTCATGGTGTGTGGATGATGTGGCTGCTGTGTCAGTCTTTGAATTCCGGTTTGCGGCCTTCTTTGCGCGCTTTGATGGCTTCTTCAAAGTTCTTGGTGGTCATGCGCACATACAGTTGTGCATGACCTTCATGGTTCATGTGTGTGTGCAGATTACTGGCTTGTAAGCCAGCCCACAGCATTTGCTTCGACAGCTCCACACCCAGATGGCTGTGTTGCATGATTTGCTCGGCGATGCCGAAACAGGTGTCCATCAATTGTTCAGGTGGTACAACGCGGGAAACAATGCCGATGCGCTCGGCTTCTTCTGCGCCGACATCCCGTCCCGTCAGCATGATTTCAAAGGCGCGAGTCGAACCAATAGCGCGAGGCAAGGTGTAACTGAGGCCCAGTTCCGCTGATGTCAGGCCGTTATTGACACCGGCAGCGCG
>CAZZNL010000093.1:0-768 GCA_964655625.1 uncultured Pseudomonadales bacterium | reverse complement strand
AGATGACAGGCTGGTGCATGGTTTGTATAGCGTGCATGACATCGTCGAGCACCTTCATGGCGCGGCGGGCGATACCGGGCATGGTCAAACCGTCAAAAATGGACAGATAGCCGGGGTCTTTCAAATCAGCACCCGAGCAAAAGCCTTTGCCTTCCCCGGTGAGAATGACCACGCGTGTGGTGTTGTCAAAGCTGACGGCTTCCAGTGCTTCTTTTAAGGGCACCATCACATCAAACGCCATGGCATTCATGCGCTCAGGGCGATTCATGCGGATCACAGTAATGCCGGGGCGGGCTTGTTCAATCGTGACAAAATCAGACATGGGAACATCCAGAACAATGGGTGAATAAGTTAAAACGTGGGGGTAATGATAGGGGTTTGCACAATGCGGGTGTAGCGTTATTGTGTCGCAGTAGCACACAGCGGGATAACGAACAGGATGTACAGCAAGGACAGTCTTCTCTCCAGCTTGAAATATGTGTTGGTCAACGTCTTGGTTGCCGTCGCATATATGAGCGCGGCAATGCTGGTGCTGAAATTCTTTGCGCCTAATGGTGTGGTAGCACTGCTGTGGCCGGCTAGTGGTGTGGGCGTGGCTGCGCTGTTAATCGGTGGTGTGCGTTATTGGCCAGGCGTCTTTTGCGGCGCTTTTATTGCCGTGTTATTTAATCAGGCAATGCCCAATGCGTGGGTGATGTTGTGTATTGCAACGGGTAATGTACTAGAGCCAATTTTGAGTTGGTGGTTGTTGGTTCGCCTGTTTCGTAT
>CAZZNL010000092.1:2669-6535 GCA_964655625.1 uncultured Pseudomonadales bacterium | reverse complement strand
GTATAGAAATAGAAAAATCCATCAGACTGCAACTGAAAAAACAGCACAGACACACCGAGAAGCGCAACCAAAGCCAATCCAGAACACACCGCCAAGCAGAGACTTGATAAACACCACAGCGCAAGCAAATAAAAGGGCAACAATACCAAAGTGGTCTGCTTGGTCATTACTGCCAACCACAGGAAAAACACACACACAAACAGCCAAATACTTTTAAACTGCCGTGAATACATCACTAGCGAACTTAGCGCACCGGTTAAAAAAAACGTCCACAATGCGTCAACACGCGCCAGGTCATAATAAGTACCAGACAAGGAATACAATGCCGCCCAGCAACAACAACCCAGCAACACAGATAATCTTGAGCGCGTTAACCGCCAAATCGAGCAAGCCACCAACCCTGCAGTAAGAAATGACGCCAACATTGACACCAAGCGCAATGCAGGCAACCCATGACCCATCACCAAAGACGATAGTGCAGATAAATAAAAATAGAGAGGCGCATAGAGCGGTGATACATACTCTGCTGTCGGCGATGCATACAAGGGAAAACCGTCCACAATACGCGTGACCGCTTGAAACATTCCGCCCTCAATCCACTCCAACTCATATGGATAATTCCAGCGCAGAAGTATCACTCGCAAACACTGCACCAACAAATAGCAGCCCACCAACAATGGCGGCAGGTAAAACACCCATACCCGGTCAGCACGTTGAAAATCATTCATAAACAGAACTCGTTTTGTACTGCTGAAATTGTAAAAAACGACCCACAGACCAGCACCGGCACTCCAGCTACACCTTGTCTTGTCTGACAGATAGCGCTCTCCACATCAGCACAACCGACAACATCCGCCTCAGAAAATCCCGCTTGCTGTGCAGATGCTTGCAACTGCAATAACGATGCCGCGCGAGTATTGCCCACCAGAGGAAAAAGATAGCAACGCGAGACAACCGGCCGCAATGCGCGCAGCACGCCAACGATGTCTTTGTCTGCCATGGCCGAAAATAGCAAGTCCACTTTTTGGATACCTTGATGCTGCAATTGTGCACACAGAAACGCTGCTCCAGCCTCATTGTGCGCGACATCTAGCATCCATTCGCGATTGCCATAGACCCTTTTTTCCATTCTCCCAGCCAATGACAGACTCGGCAGTATTTGTGCAGTTTTTTCAACATCACAGCAATCCAACCAAGCCAATACCTGTAGCGCACAGGCCACACTCGGCAACGGCAAACGAGGCGCTGCGGAAATTATATTTAATGGCTGCTTCTGCTGATTCAAGCCCTGCCAATGAAAGCCACCTGCATCGGAAACAAAAGAAAAATCTTTGTCGGCCTGCCGCACGTCAACTTGCAAGTCACGACAAACAGCATGAATAGTCTCGGGCATATCAGCTTCGCCGTACACCAACTTGCCGCCCATTCGCAAAATACCGGCTTTTTCAACGCCAATTTTTTCGCGCGTATCACCCAACCAATCCACATGATCCAGAGCAATATTGGTAATAACGGCTATATCTGCATCCAGGAGATTGGCTGCATCCAACCGACCTCCTAAACCCACTTCCAGCACCTGCACGTCAACATCATGTTTGCGAAATAACCAGAAGGCAGCCAAGGCATTAAATTCAAAGTAAGTCAGACTGATCTCGTCACGCGCCTTGTCAATGGCAGCAAAAGCCTCACACAATTCAGCATCGGAAACTGCTTGCGTATCAATACGAATGCGTTCGTTGTAACGCAATAGATGTGGCGAAGTGAAACTACCAACACGGCGACCCATGCTGTGCAGTAACGCTGCCAGTGTCGTAACACAACTGCCTTTACCGTTAGTGCCACCGACGGTAATTGTTAATGGCTGCTGCTGTAGAAAATCAGCGCCCCACAAACGGATAGCCACTGCACGAATTCGATCGAGCCCAAGATCAATGACCGATGGATGCAAGGCCTCCTGCCAAGCCAACCAATCCTGCAGCGTATAAAAGCGTGTCGTCACTCGCCACCGTAAACCACAGCAGGCTGATGCGTGAGCCGCGCAAGCAAACTCGACAATTTGTCGCGCATGTCCTTGCGATGGACAATCAGATCAATCGCGCCATGGTCCAGCAAAAATTCACTGCGCTGAAACCCCTTGGGCAACTTCTGGCGAATGGTCTGCTCGATGATTCCCGGGCCAGCAAAACCTGCGCGTGCGCCTGGCTCAGCAATATTGAGATCACCCAACAAAGCAAGACTGGCAGAAACACCACCGTACACAGGGTCAGTCATCACAGAAATATATGGAATACCCTGCTGCTTCAAACGCTCCAACACCGCGCTGGTTTTGGCCATCTGCATCAAAGAAATCAGCGCCTCCTGCATGCGAGCACCGCCGGTTGCAGAAAAACAAATAAATGGAATATTTTCAGTTAACGCAACGGTTGCGGCACGCGTAAACTTTTCACCCACGGCATACCCCATTGATCCGCCGTGAAAAGCAAACTCAAAGGCACACACCACAACAGGCAATCCATTGACGCTGCCACGAAAAGCGATCAAGGCATCTTTCTCACCGGTTTCTTTCTGGGCAGCAGTCAATCTATCTTTGTATTTTTTAACATCCTTGAATTTCAAGCGATCAATCGGCTCCACTTCTGTTGCCAATTCAGTGCGCCCTTCTGCATCCAAAAACCAGTCGATACGTGTTCGCGCACCAATGCGCATGTGATGATCACACTTGGGACAGACATCTAATGCGCGCATCAATTCCGGGCGGTATAACACTGCCTCACATTTTGGGCATTTTTTCCACAAGCCTTCCGGGATGGCACTGCTGCCCTGATTGCGTTTTTCCGAGCGAACAACCGAGGGAACAATTTTATCGAGCCAGCTCATGGTGCTTCTCCTAAAAGTTATAACGCACTGCGTATGTCTGCGATAACAGCAGCAACCGCAGCAGCGGCATTGACGCCATTGTTTGCCATTTGTTCTACCAAGACACTGCCCACCACCACACCATCGGCTGTTTCAGAAATCAACCGTGCAGAAGCAGCGTCTTTAATGCCAAAACCTACACACAACGGCAGCGATGTGTACTGTCGAAATTGCGCCAGTTTCTCACGCACCTCAACAGCATCCAGGTTGCCGGCACCCGTTACACCTTTGAGAGAAACATAGTAGAGATAGCCTGTCGCCAATTCACAGATCTGTTTTGCACGCACTTCAGTGGTAGTAGGAGCCAACAGAAAAATATTGTCGATGCCTACACGCTTCAATTCAGCATTCAAGTCATGCGCTTCTTCAGGTGGAATGTCGACAGTCAACAAGCCATCAACACCGGCAGCGCTGGCAGCATCGGCAAACGCTGCATAGCCCATGTGTTCTACCGGATTGGCGTAACCCATCAAAACAATCGGAGTCTTGTCATCGGTCTGCCGAAATTCGCGCACCAAGGCCAGTACATCTTTCAACGACATCCCGTTGAGCAACGCGCGCTCATGGCCTTTCTGAATTGTCGGCCCTTCCGCCATCGGGTCAGAAAATGGCACGCCAATTTCCAGAATATCCGCACCCGCTTTTACCATGGCCTGCAGTGTCGCCAAGGTCGTTGCCGCATCGGGATCTCCTGCAACGATGTAGGGAATCAATGCTTTTTTCTGTTGTGCTTGCAGTTGTTGCATACACGAGGCAATACGACTCACAACAGCCTCCTTAAATTTTGATGCCGTCGATGGCGGCAATGGTGTGAATGTCTTTATCGCCACGACCCGACAAGTTGACGATGATAATTTCATCTTTACTCATGGTCGGTGCCAGTTTCTCCGCATACGCCACCGCATGACTGGATTCCAAAGCCGGCATAATGCCTTCGGTCAGGGTTAAGC
>CAZZNL010000092.1:0-2659 GCA_964655625.1 uncultured Pseudomonadales bacterium | reverse complement strand
ATGGCGACATAATTCACGCGACCAATATCTTTCAACCATGAATGTTCAGGGCCGACACCGGGATAATCCAATCCGGCAGAAACAGAATGCGTGTCGATGATTTGACCGTTTTCGTCATCCATCAAATAAGTGCGGTTGCCGTGCAACACACCAGGGCGACCACCAGACAGTGCCGCAGCATGCCTGCCTGTTTCCAAGCCGTCACCACCGGCTTCAACGCCGTACATTTTCACGCTCTCGTCGGCCAAAAACGGATGGAACAAGCCAATCGCATTGGAGCCGCCGCCCACGCAAGCCACCAACGCATCCGGCAGCTTTCCCGTCTGCTCCAGACATTGCCGCCGTGCTTCGCGTCCAATAATTGCCTGAAAATCGCGCACTAACATCGGGTAAGGATGCGGGCCTGCAACAGTACCGATAATGTAGAAGGTGTTATCGACATTGGTCACCCAGTCGCGCATCGCTTCGTTCAGTGCATCTTTCAACGTTTTTGAACCGGATGTCACCGGCACCACGGTCGCACCGAGCAATTTCATGCGATACACATTCAAAGACTGACGCTTCACATCGTCTTCGCCCATGTAGACCACGCACTCCATCCCCAAACGCGCCGCCACAGTAGCGGTGGCAACACCGTGTTGACCCGCACCGGTTTCGGCGATGATGCGCGTTTTACCGGAGTGTTTGGCCAACAGCGCTTGGCCGATGGTGTTATTCACTTTGTGCGCGCCGGTATGGTTCAAATCTTCCCGCTTGAGGAAAATTTTTGCGCCACCCAGTTCGCGCGTCATGCGTTCGGCAAAATACAGCGGTGACGGGCGACCGACGTAATGCGCCATGTCGCGATCAAACTCGGCATGAAACGCAGGATCATTGGATAGTTTTGCGTAGATGGCTTCCAGCTCATTGACTGCAGCCATTAAAGTCTCTGAAACAAAGCGGCCACCGAACTGTTCAAAATGCCCGCGGGCATCGGGATAGGCAGCAAAATCAATATGTTTCCAGCTCGTTGGTGTCACAACATCTCACTCCGATAAAACACTGCGTGCGGCGCGCACGAAGTCCGACATTCTAGCGGAATCCTTGCGTCCGGGCGCTGCCTCCACCCCGCTACTGACGTCCACCGCGTACGGCTTGACCTGCCTAACAGCTGCAGCGACATTAGCCGGCGTCAAACCACCTGCCAGAATCAGCGGTAACGGAAGGCTAACGGGAATACGCTCCCAGGCAAATGTCTCCCCCGTACCACCTGGCGCAGCGGCGCTATAGCTATCCAACAACAGCCCCAAGGCTCCAGCCCGCGCGTAATCGCCTGCAGCAGCGGCCACATCAACATCTTTTGCCATGCGCAACGCTTTGATAAAAGGCCGCTGTAAACTTGCACAAAATACAGCGGATTCGCTGCCATGAAACTGCAATAACTGCAACGGTACCGCAGCTAACACTGCTTCAACTTCTTCACGTGTAGCATCGACAAACAGACCTACAGCCGTCACAAAGGGGCCGACGGCGCGCACAATTGCCTGTGCTTGCTCAATCGACACACAGCGTGGACTCTTGGGATAAAACACCAAACCGATTGCATCAGCACCTGCCGCTACTGCCGCCAATGCATCCTCCACCGATGTCAGACCACAAATTTTTATTCGCACACACGTTGACACTTCTATCTCTCCATCCCATCGACTGCGCGCGTTATCATTTTTCAATACGCGGCACAGCATCATCATAAACCTGTCGCGGTACACTATACCCCGCACCTCGGCATTTCCAACCCACCTGCGAGAACCTTTATGGCGATTGGCAACACCAACACTTTGGCAAAGCTTGCTGCTGGTCTACTGACTCTCCTCTCCATACACGCGATGGCGGGCGAGAGTAAAAAAATTACGCCGCGTGCAGGACTCTGGCAAATTGACAGCCAAACACTACTGTTCGGCCATGTCGTGCCGGATGTGGGCGCCATGCTGCGCTTGGGCCCTGAAAAACTGCAAAACCATGTCGCCAATATGCTGCAACAAAACCGTGTGACGCTTAACGGCGATGGCACAGCCAATGCTTGCGTCACAGCAAGACAAATTGCAAAAAACGACTATGTGAATTATCACGGCAGCGGTTGTTACGTCAGTACGGCACGGCGCGCCGGCAATACGCTGCATTTTGATATCAACTGCGAAGCGCCTAAAGGCACTGGTTACACCGTGGTGCAGCTGCTTGATCGCACCCATTGGGAGGCCAACACGCGTCTGACGCTCACCGTACGCGGCATCACCCAGAATATCGACAACAAAAGCTACGGCACATGGCTCAAAGCCAGCTGCACGAACTAACAACATTCAATACAGCACACCGATTGCTCGCAACTGTTGCACGGTTTCTTCTAAGGCTTGCTGCAACACAGCCGGCTGCGGATGCAGCATTACGCGCACCAACTGCTCCAATACAGCTTCCATATTGATCAACGCATCATCTTCTAACAACTGTAAGAGATGAAATGTCGCCGGATTCGATTCAATAAACTTCACTTCGTCATTCGCATTCCTATACATCAGCAGACACACCGGCACAGACTCTGCTTGCTGCGGCAGATAATCAACACCAATACGATGCACAGGAAAACGGTACATCAAAGGCCAACACCAAGGCGATAGCGACGGCT
>CAZZNL010000091.1:1895-6566 GCA_964655625.1 uncultured Pseudomonadales bacterium | reverse complement strand
AGTCACGACTGTGGTGGCTGCGCATTTTTGGCTTGCAATGTCTGGATCAAACCCGCCATGCCACCTTTATTGATTTCATCGGCAAACTGATTGCGATACACCGTGACCAAACTTGCACCTTCAACATTGACGTTGAAAACTTTCCAGCCGGCATCTGACTGATAGAGAACATAATCAATCATCACAGGTTGTTGTGCATTACCCACGGTCACATCCGTTTTAACGGTCGCCTGCTTGCCGTCATTTTCCAACAAAGGCTCTGGCCGCACATTCAATTTCACATCGCGATAGCGCAGCATCGTCGTGTAATAAGTGCGTGACAACAACGTACGAAACTCGTTACTCAACGCTGTTTTCTGCTCTGGTGTCGCATCACGCCAGTATTTTCCAACCGCCAAAGCGGTCATACGATTAAAATCAAAGCGAGCATAAATCAACTTTTCCACATCAGCACGCACCGCATCTCCATTACTGCCATTCTCTTTCAACAAGGCAGCGCGCACAGCTTCAGATGTAGCAGTCACAATAGACACTGGACTGTCATCGGCCAGCGACCATGGCGCCACCCAGACTAACAATGCCAGCAAGAAGCCTTTGACCCACGATTTATTCATCATTTCACTCCCAAATACAACGCTGCCGCCTACTGACCGGACGATTGAGTAGATGATGCGCTCGCCGGCTTTTCAGCCATTGACGTCATAAATTTCCCAATCAACTGCTCCAGCACCAATGCAGAAGACACGAGGGTGAACTTCTGCCCTGCTGTCAGCACATCTTCATCACCGCCTTGAGTAACCCCAATGTACTGCTCGCCCAACAAACCCGCCGTCAAAATCTCAGCACTGGCATCACGACTAAATTGATACTGCGTATCCAGCGCTATGGCAACATGCGCCCGATAAGTCTTTTTATCGAGCGTGATATCCGTCACACGACCGACCACCACACCCGAAGATTTGACCGGCGCTTTGACTTTCAAGCCGCCAATATTATCGAAATCCGCATACAGGGTGTACGTTGCGCTACTGCTACCACCTGCCAGGTTCGCCACTTTCAACGACAGAAACGCAACAGACAGCAGGCCTATTGCCACAAACACTCCCACCCATAAATCAATTGTTGCCCGTTTCATCGCTTATAGCACCTTTAACCAATCCAATACTTAAACCAATCCAATACTTAAACCAATTCAATACTGACTCAAACCAACACAACGGCTTAAAACATAAAAGCGGTTAGTACAAAATCCATCGCCAGAATAACCAGCGCTGAAGTGACCACCGTCCGTGTTGTCGCCGACGACACACCTGCTGCTGTCGCTTCGGCATCATAGCCTTCAAAAACGGCAATCAACGTCACAGCGATACCAAAAAAGGCGCTTTTGATCAGGCCATTGAGCACATCGTCATGCAAATCTACAGCGTTCTGCATCTGCGCCCAATAAGACCCTTCATCCAGCCCGATCATGACCACACCGACATAGTAGCCACCAAAAATACCCATGACGTTGAACAGCGCCGTCAATACCGGCAGCGACAGCACCCCCGCCCAGAATCGCGGCGCAATAATTCTGGCCAAGGGATTAACGCCCATTACCGCCATCGCATCCAACTGCTCGGTGGCCTTCATCAAACCAATTTCTGCTGTCATGGCAGAACCTGAACGGCTGGCAAACAACAGCGCCGCCAATACCGGACCCAGTTCACGCAGCAAAGACAGAGCCACCAAAGTACCCAAGGCATCAGCAGAACCAAAGCGCACCAGCGTGTAGTAGCCCTGCAAACCGAGCACCATACCGACAAACAGTCCCGACACCACGATGATGATCAAGGACAACACGCCGGCAAAAAACATTTCGCGTATCAACAGACTGGGGCGCAGCACGAGTTGGCCCGACTGCACAATCAGCGCCATCAAAAAGCGCGTGGCAAAACCCAATTTCCAAAATATGTCGATGGTGCGAGCGCCCAGGCGACGCAGGGTATTGGCAATACCTGTTGGCGTATCGCGGTTATCAACCATGATGCAGCTCCAAACCAAAATCCTCTGCGATGCTGGTCTGTGCCGGGAACGCGAACCGCACAGGGCCATCCGCCGCGCCGCGCACAAACTGCGCCACCCAAGGATCATTGGAGTTGAGCACCTCATCTGGCGTACCGCTGGCAATAATTTCACCGTGCGCCATAAAACACACACTGTCTGCCAAGGCCAGGGAACGGTGTATATCGTGCGTCACCATGATGGCCGTCGTACCCAGCGCCGTGTTGATGCGCTTGATCAAATGTGCAATCACACCCAGGGAAATAGGATCAAGCCCCGTAAACGGCTCGTCGTATAGCATCAGGGCTGGATCCAGCGCGATGGCACGCGCCAAGGCAACACGGCGCGCCATGCCGCCAGACAACTCCGAAGTCCGCATATCCTGCGTACCACGCAACCCCACAGCAGAGAGCTTCATCAGCACGAGATCGCGAATCACAGACTCAGGCAAATCAGTGTTCTCACGCAAAGGGAAAGCCACATTGTCAAACACCGACAAATCGGTAAAAAGCGCACCAAACTGGAACAACATGCCCATCTGACGGCGGTAGCGATACAGTGCACGGTTATCCATCTGATCTACACGCTGACCACCCACACGCACTTCCCCCTGTTGCGGGCGCAGCTGACCGGACAACAAACGCAGCAAAGTGGTCTTACCACAGCCACTGCCGCCCATAACGGCCACTAGCTTCCCCTTGGGAATGGCGAGATTGATATTCTTCAGAATAGGTCGCTCGCCGTAGGCAAAAGCGACATTGCGAATATCGATAAAGGCTTGATCTGTCACGAAATCCTAGAACCAAGTTTGATGATGCACGGCATTGTAGCGGATAGCGATAACGGATGTATCACCCGCTCAACTCGCTGTTTTCTTTTGTGCTGCCTTGGCAAACATGGCCTCAAACGGCTTGTGTATCCACACCGGAAACAAGCGCTTTAGTCCATCCAGCAAATACGCATCCGGCCCTACCAGCACCCGCATTTTGTTGGCCTTGACCGCTCGCACAACTGTTTGCGCCAAGGCATCCGGCGACTTGCCAAAGCGATCGACTAACGCTGTCATTTTTTGTGTTTCCTCATCACCGCCGGACTTCGCCAGCGCAGCATGCAAAATATTGGTTTTGATCGCGCCAGGATGAATGCTAGTGACACCGATATTGTGGCAGGCCAACTCTATGCGCAGGGTTTCACTCAGTGCTTTCACCGCAGCCTTGGACATGCAATAGGCGCTCTGATTAGGGAAAGAAAAATAGCCCGCCATACTGGAAGTATTGATGATGTGACCCTCCCCCTGTTTTTTCAGGTAGGGCAGAAAATAATGACAACCATAGAGCACCCCCCACAAATTGATGCCCAACACAAATTCAAAATCAGCCAGCGAATGCTGCTCAAAGCTCCTGCTGATAGTCACACCCGCATTGTTAAATACAAGATGTATAGCACCGTGAATTCTCTCAATTTCGGCCGGCAATGCTGCCATGGCTTCGCGATCCGCCACGCTGCACACATGGATGCTCGTGGCCACTTTTGCCGGAGCCAGTAATTCCTGCGTCTCGCGTAAACCTTGCTCATTGACATCGCAGAGCGCCACCTGACAGCCCTCTGCCGCAAACGCCTTGGCCAACGCTCGGCCAATGCCACTGCCTGCCCCCGTAATAACCGCTACTTTTCCTGCCAAATGTTTCATGAAATCCCTACCAACTAAACTGAAGTAGCGCATGATGACGGAAGTTTTCCGACATGCACAGCCTGTTCTTATCTGTAACAATGCGCGACGACCTTTACAGCTTTAAATCTGCCATGCATCGAATCCAGCATCTACAAACAGACATCATCGCCCAAGTGCGCGCTGCACTGGCAGAAGACATTGGCACCGGCGATGTCACTGCCGGACTGATTCCTGCACAACAACAAGGCCAAGCCCGCGTTATCACGCGTGAAGAGATGGTGGTGTGCGGGCGCCCTTGGGTTAATGAGGTGATGCACCAAGTAGACCCACGCATCGCCATCCACTGGCAGGTCGCCGATGGCGATGCCGTCATGGGCGATGCAACGCTATTCACGCTCAAAGGCCCAGCGCGCAGCTTACTCAGTGCGGAACGCGCGGCCTTGAACTTTCTGCAACTCCTCTCTGGTACGGCCAGCATTTGCCGCCACTACGCCAACTTGGTCACAGGCACTGGTGTGCGCCTGCTCGACACCCGCAAAACCATTCCCGGCCTGCGCACGGCACAGAAATACGCTGTCACTATTGGCGGCTGCCACAATCACCGTATCGGCCTGTACGATGCCTTTCTGATTAAAGAAAACCACATAGCTGCCTGCAATGGCATCGCTGCCGCCGTACAACAAGCGCGCCGCCAATCGCCCGGAAAGCCGGTGGAAGTCGAAGTGGAAAACTTTGACGAACTGGAGCAGGCTTTAGCTGCGGGCTGCGAAGTCATCATGCTCGATGAGTTTTCGCTGGAGGATATGGCAACAGCCGTCAAACACACCGCAAAGCGCTCTCTGCTCGAAGCCTCTGGCAACATCAACCAGGACAACTTGCGCGCCATTGCCGAAACGGGTGTTGATTTCATCTCCATCGGCAGCAATGATCTGTTCCAGTTCCTCTTCGCATGTGAC
>CAZZNL010000091.1:0-1885 GCA_964655625.1 uncultured Pseudomonadales bacterium | reverse complement strand
ATTTCATCTCCATCGGCAGCCTGACCAAACACTGTCGCGCCATAGACCTTTCTATGCGCTTTTTCTGAGTATGCATTTTCTTTGAGCGTGTACTTTTCCTGAAGCGCACGCTTAAGCCATCGCCTTGAACCTTGCCTGCAGGCATTCACCGCCTTGTGCAGACCAGTTATCATGCGGCACCCGTTACAAAGATGGAGGGAATACCATGCTGCGTCAAATCACCAAAATTCTATTTCTCACTGGCTGTTTTATCCTCAGCGGACAGGCACTGGCCAAAGAGGCGCTGCGCATTGGCATCTCCCCTGATTACCCTCCATTGGCCTACAAAGACCAGGGGCAGCTGACGGGTATTGATGTCGCAGCCGGTGAAGTATTGGCGCAGCAGTTGGGCCGTAAAGCCGAGTTTGTCGAGATGAACTTCCGTCAACTGATCCCCGCTCTGCAGGCCGGTAAAATTGACATCATCATGTCTGGCATGTCGATTACGCCCGAGCGCAGCCAACAAATCAGTTTCAGTAATCCATACCTGAGTGCCGGCCAAATGGCGATCATCCGCTACGCCGATGCCGGTCGCTTCGGTTACAAAGGTGTGTTGTTTCGTCCTGGTGCGCGCGTCGCCATAGAGAGAGGCACGACCGGTGAAGATTTCGCCAATAAGAGCCTTCCCAATGCCGAGCTTTCACGCTGCGATTCCATCGATGAGGCTTTTGCCAAACTGAAAGGTGGCAGCGTAGATTTTGTAGTTCACGACGCTGCTACCAGTTGGTCATTGGCCACAGACACATCTCGCCAAGAGTTCATGAGCCTCAACAATGAATTGACCGATGACAAACTGGGCTGGGCCGTCAACAAAAACAATCCCGAATTGTTACAAGCCGTCAATCAACAACTCGGCATCATGCAGAAATCAGGCACACTGCGCGCCATTGTGAACAAGTGGGTTCCCGTCACAGTTGAGATAGAAAATGCTGTGCCCGCCTCCACACCGCAAAAAGCCTCTGAAAATAAAAGAAGATGAAGAAACCCGCCATGACCATGAAACTGTTTTGCAAAACTACCACTAACCTCTGGATCAAAAGCCTACTTATTCTGGCACTGCTGGGCATTACCAGCGCGTGCTCTTCTGGGCGCCGAACTGATCTCAATAACTACGACACCGATGCCAGCGCTGACTTTGCTGCGTTAAAAACCTACCGCTGGAATTTTTCCGGCCTGGGCAAAACGGTGCCTACCGGTGGTCACACACGCGAGTTCAACCACGTGGTCTGCGAACATGTCGACATGCTGATGAACGATTTGGGGTATGCGCGCGCCGGCAAAGGCAAAGCAGATTTTACTCTCGACTATCGCGTCGTCGTCACGCAAGAAGAAGCTGTTGAAAATGACACTCCGGCGTCTATAGACAACAACAACCATTCTGAAGCCAATAACTACGGTTTGCGCTGGACATTTGAGGGCAAGGAATTGCCTTCATTCAAAGGTCTGCAAGCACCGAAGGATCAAGCAATTCTTTACCAACGCGGCGAACTGCACATAGCGGCAATAAACCAGCAGGGTCAAGTAATTTGGCATCGCTCAGCAACAAAAATCCTGGACGGCCGCAAAAATGAAGCAGAACGCCGCGCCGCTTTACGGATAGCCGTGGAAAAAATTATGGCTTCCTTTCCGAAAAAACAATAACGCCAATCTTCAACACGGGCAGCGGCGCACGCTGCCTTTTGCTGCGCCGTAACGCACATCCTGACAATACCGAAAATACTCAGATTCTGACATCGGCATTTGGTGCGGATGCTGCTGTTTCATGTGCGCAACGTACGCTTGATAATTTCCCACGCCCACCATCAAACGCACAGCTTGCTGCAGCAACTGCCACTTTGTGTTCAAC
>CAZZNL010000090.1:0-6583 GCA_964655625.1 uncultured Pseudomonadales bacterium | reverse complement strand
GTTCATACCATCCAAACAAGCAAAATCATCTCGGCAACCCAAGAATTGCACCGGCAGTCTGGCTAAAACTCGACCCACATCGAGCAGCGCAATATTGGCAGGACCTGCGACAACACCTGCCAGCGCCACAATCCCCAACAGCAGACCTGCGCCGATCAGGTAGGCGTGAAAACGCTGGGTATTCATAGCCATCGCGCCACCTCCTGTGCCGTTGCTAACGGCGCCGGCACACGCTGGGGATGCAACAAATGCGCGATGGTTTCTACACCGATGACACGAAACGGCGTGCAAGTTGTGGCGATGGCACCATCCACCACGTACACACGCCCCTGCTGTGCTGCAGGTGTGCCACGCCAAGCGGGATCATTCAGGATAGCCTGCACTGCGACCGGATCGCCGCGCGTGGTACCCCAAATGTCCAACAGAATCACATCCGGTTGCAGCGCAACAGCCAACTCTTGAGACACCAGCGCCGAACCATCCAATGCGGTATCGCGCATCACGTTGTAACCGCCTGCGCGCATCACCATTTCATCCGATAGCGTACCCACGCTCGCTGCCGAACCACTCGGGCTGTAGTACAGCACGCGCGGCTTGGGCTGATCGCGCACGGCAAGATCTACTGCTGCCAAACGCTGCTGCATCATCTGCAACACTTCAGCCGCACGAGCCTCTGTGCCTGTCACACGCGACAGAGTGGTGACGTAGTTTTCAATGT
The DNA here is from genome assembly GCA_964655625.1 of uncultured Pseudomonadales bacterium. Lineage (GTDB taxonomy): Bacteria > Pseudomonadota > Gammaproteobacteria > Pseudomonadales > UBA7239 > UBA7239. The sequence goes on along the minus strand of CAZZNL010000090.1, from coordinate 5,865 downwards.
CGGCAAAACTGTTCATCAGCGGCAGCCGCAAAACTGTCACGCCAGCAGTCAGCAACATGCGCACCGTCGCCGCATCACTGTACGCCGCCATCACCACCAAATCCGGATTGGTCATGAGCAGCGCTTCGGTTTCCGCATCCGTACGCAAAACATCAGCCGCATAAAACTGCGCCACATTGGAAATACCGGGATCATCGACAATATCAGTGACATTAACGACGCGATCCGCCGCACGCAGCATCACCAAAATTTCATCTGCCGCCAACACGCCAGAAGCAATGCGACCCACTGGTTGCTGCAACCAATGCTGATGCCCCAACGGATCGTGCAAGCGTTTAGGAAAAGCGCCCGCCTGCACTTGTGTATTTGTCGGCTGCTGCGGCGTCAGTAAGCGACTATCCAGCGGCAGGCGTGACAACATCATCACACCCACCACCAGTGCCGCAACCACAAAAAAACGATGACGCATAGACATATCAGAAGCGGTATTCTGCGCCGACTACACCGTAGCGACCCGGCTGTTTGTACCCAATTTCTTCAACGATATCCGCGTCAAACAAATTTTCGATACGACCATATACCGCCAACGACTGATTGAGGTGGTAACGCGCGGATACATCTGCCCGCACATAACTATCCGTCTCGATATCCGCCGCCCAGCGCAAACGCGGGCCGGTGTAGTACACATCAAAGTTTGCTTCCAGCGGTCCATTGCGATAGCCGACGCCTGCGCCGGCAACATTGCGCGCCACTTGTACCGTGCGCTCAAAATCACCACCGTTTTTCTGTGTGTGCGATTCGGTATAGGTGTAATTACCGTGCAACGTCCAAGTATCTGTCAGCGCATAACTGCCGCTCAATTCCACACCGCGCGTGCGCTGTTTATCACCATTGGCATATTTACCAAAACCCCAAGGTGAGCTGGGATTGGGAATACTCATATCAAAAATAATGACGTCATCCAGTTGTGCACGCCAAGCAGTAATATCCCATGACAATTTGTCGTTCAGCAATTTCTGTCGAAATCCCACTTCAACCGTTTTACCCTTTTCCGGCGTCAACGCATCCGAGCCGTATTGTTGGTTGTACAACTGGTACAACGTCGGCGATTTGTAACTAGTGCCGTAGTTAGCGAACACGCCAGTTCCCGGCGTGAAGTTGTAAGCCGCGCCCACATTGCCTGTGGTTTTACTGCCCCATGAGTCGTAATTGTCATTGCGCAAACCCGCCGAAAGCACCAAGCGATCGTCAAATAATTTTTGATCGCCATTGACATAAACAGAGTTTGTGCTGTCATCCATGGTCGGCGTATTGCCATAGCGACCCCAAGAGCGATAGTTTTGTATAGAACGCTCAAAACCCAGCAGGGCATTACTGGTATCACCTGCATATTTCAGCGTGTAATCCAACTGCCGATTTTTATTGTAGTTATCTGCAGATTGCGCACTGCCTCGGTCGTAAACCGGCACCGCTTGGCCGCGATTGTAAAAATTCAAATAATCCAAGGTGAAGTTGTTGTAGGGTGAAATTACATACCCCAGCAAACCATTATCCAGATCCAGACTCTGGTCGTTCTCCAACATCTGCCCTAGCGTCAAGGTATGACTCAAGCGCTCACTCAAGTGATGCGTCAGCCAAACACTGCTGATGGTTTGCTGTGTGGCGCGCGTGCTGTCCGGGTCAGGCAGCAGGAATGAATAGTAGCGATCCGCTGAAGTAACTGGCCCCGCCTCTAACAATTCTGCATACTGGAATTTATTGTCGGTGCGCCAGTAACTGCCTCCCACTTCCAACTTATCAGTACTGTACGCCACCTTGGCCTGTACCGATTTGTCTTTGTAGTATTCATCATCAATTACACCGTCACTGTCTGTGTGCGAGGCGTTGAATGAATACGCCAAATTGCCCGCACCGACATCCACACGATCGCGCAGCGACACCATGCTTTTCTGCCAATCGTCTGCGCCCACTTCATACGCAACGCGCGCCTCCGGTTGTTTGCCACTTTTGGTAGTAATGGCAATCACGCCGGCCGTGCTATTGGCACCGTACAGCGCGGCTTGCGGGCCGCGCAAGATTTCCACACGCTCGATAGTGTTGGGATCAATTTGTCCGATTAAGTTGCCGAAATCGCCATTGCCAGCACCATTGACCTTAACACCATCAATCACCAACAAAATATTGCCTGCAGAAAATCCACGCAGCTTCATGTAATTGAATTGCCCAGGACCTCCTGCCTGTTTGAACTGAATCCCCACTTCTTCACGCAGAATTTCAGTGGTATCTGTATACGCTTTTTCCTGGATTTCCTCGGCAGTGATCACGGTCGCCGACTGCGTCAGTCGGCTTTCATCCTTGTCGAGTTTGGTGGCATTGACAACCACGGTTTGCAGATGGGTGAGCTCTTCTGTCGCCGTTTTTTCAGTGGTGATATCTTCAGTAGCAATACCTTCTGCTGTGGCTCCGTGCGCGCAAGACAGCACACCAACAGCAATCAATGTACGCACACTGATCGCGTGAACAGTTTTTCGAATTTTCATGTGAAAGTTCCATGCAAAATACGGCCTCGGCAGCCCCAGCGCCTCAACCTGAACAACACAGAACCCAGAACATGACATGCACGAAAAACACGGACGCCACCGCAAAGCAGTATCGGTTTTTAACAACAGAACATATCAACAGCAGGTCGGTTTCCCGACATACCTGGAACAAATCCGACCCCGGATACTGTGCCAATCCCTTCAGGCCGGTCTCCGGACTTACGAGTGCGTACAACCTTGTACGCCGACGGGCACCTTCCCATATCACTGACCTTGCGGTACTGACACAGTGGTTATTGCCGGTCTCTACTCGCTTACCGTTGCGGGGGCAGTGCTGGCATTGTCTTCCCGATGGGTTGACGCACCAGCTTCCCGTTTCACCCTTGGAGCGAATGCTCCTCAGGCACCTGAAGCAGGGCAACTCTAACGAGAACTTTCTGCGGAAGCAAGCAGCTGGTGGAAATTACCATTCAATGCCTTTTTGCGCTTTTACGCCTTTGCGGAAAGCGTGTTCGACATCCTGAATGTCACTGATGGTGTCAGCAAGCGCCTGCAAATCGCGATGCATGGTACGGCCGGTGATAATGACATGCTGGTGCGCGGGTCGCGCTTGCAATGCCTCCAACACCGGCTCTAACGGCAAGTAGTCGTACTGAAACATGTAACTCATTTCATCGAAAACCAAAATATCGTAAGCGGGATCTGCCAACATGCGGCGACTCTCCGCCCACGCTTTTTCAGCGGTGGCGATATCCTGTTCGCGATTTTGTGTCTCCCAAGTAAAGCCATCACCCATCACATGAAATTCCACGCGCGGATGATCGCGAAAAAACAAATGCTCGCCAGTTTCTGTTTTCCCTTTGAGATATTGCACCACACCGGCGCGCATGCCGTGACCGAGCGCACGCAACATCGTGCCAAATGCCGATGAACTTTTGCCTTTGCCATTACCCTTGAGCAGAATCAAGACGCCGCGCTCCTCTGTGGCGCGAGCAATACTGGCATCAACTACCGATTTCTTGCGCGCCATTTTTTTGGCGTGTTGCTCTGTTTTACTGGAGTCGCTGTCAGTCATCATTTACCTCTTTCATTCGTTCGCGACGTTGCATTTCTTCTCTCAATGCCGCATCAATTTCTCGCAACACACCGCGCACATCCGCTTTGCGGGTGCTATCAGTAAACCGGCCAGTCAGGTTGGTTTCCGGCGTTAATGCACCACTGGCATAGTGCTGCCAGATTTCATCTCCGTAGCGCGTATTCTTCAGCTCCGGCGCAAAACGCCCAAAAAAATCGGCCAAGTTTTCTGTGTCGCGCAATAAAAAATCTTTGGCATGATGATTCGATGCCGCATCGACAGCTTGCGGCAGATCGATAATCACCGGGCCGTCTGCTGCCAGCAGAATATTGAACTCCGACAAATCGCCGTGCACCAAGCCCGCACACAACATCAACACCACTTCACGAATCAGCTGTGCATGAAACTGGCGCGCTTCTTCAGCGGTCAGCATCACATCATTCAGACGCGGCGCAGGCTGGCCGTCGTCGCCCTCCACCACATCCATCAACAACACACCCTCAAAAAAACCGTAAGTGCGCGGCACACGCACACCGGCACCGGCCAAGCGGAACAGCGCATCAGCCTCAGCGGTCTGCCAGGCTGCCTCCTGTTCTTCCCGACCGTAGCGTGAACCCTTCTCCATGGCGCGGGCGCGGCGACTGTTTTTCACCTTGCGCCCTTCCTGATAAGTGGATGCTTGCCGAAAACTGCGCTGGTTGGCTTCTTTGTACACTTTGGCGCAGCGCACGCTGTCGCCACAGCGCACCAAGTAAACAGCAGCTTCTTTGCCGCTTTTTAATTGGCGCAACACATCGTCGATGATGCCGTCTTCAAGCAGCGGCTTCAGGCGTTCTGGAATCTTCATGCGGGCAGTTTACCTTATACTGACGGCCATTCTTTACCTCACGAGAGCTGCCATGTCCCGCCTGATCGCCATCACTTTGTTCACTGTCTTTCTCGCTGCCTGCGGCCAAACCGGCCCCCTGTATCTCCCTGAAAAAGAAGCCGCACCCGCAGCAACACCACCCTCTACCGAAGACAGTGGCACACAAGATGAACAGGCAGCACCCGATGCCGATGCCGACGTTGATGCCGGCGCAGCGGAAGCACTGTAAGAGGAAACGCAACCCATGAGCATGCAACTGCAAGTTTTTACACACCGCGATGGTGAGCTGTGCGCAGAAGGTGTGCGTTTGACGGACATCGCCGCGCGTTATGGCACACCCACTTATGTGTACAGTCGCGCCGCGATCACTGCACACTACCACGCCTACACCGAAGCACTGGAAGGCTGCGATCATCGCGTCTGCTTTGCAGTGAAAGCCAATTCCAATTTGGCCGTGTTGAATGTGTTGGCGCGACTGGGTGCGGGCTTCGATATTGTTTCTGTCGGTGAATTAGAACGTGTGCTAGCAGCGGGCGGCGATCCTGCAGGCATCGTTTTTTCCGGTGTTGGCAAACGCGAAGATGAAATTGAACGCGCACTGCAAGTGGGCATCGATTGTTTCAACGTAGAATCGCGCGCTGAACTGCAACGCATTCAAGCAGTGGCGGCGCGTTTGCGCGTCACCGCACCGGTGTCACTGCGCGTCAACCCCGATGTCGATGCACAAACCCACCCCTATATTTCTACCGGTTTGCGCGAAAATAAATTTGGCATCGACATGATTGAAGCACTCGATGTCTACCGCGAAGCGGCAGCACTGCCCAATATCGCCATCAAAGGCATCGACTGCCACATCGGTTCACAACTGACAGAACTGACACCGTTTCTCGATGCACTGGAGCGCGTGCTCGCCTTGATCGACCAGTTGGCCGCCGAGGGTATTCATGTGCAACACCTCGATATCGGCGGCGGCTTGGGCGTGGCGTATCGCCCCGGTGAAACAGTGCCGACACCGAGCGACTATATGAAAGCGCTGCGTGCGCATCTCGATACACGCCAGCTGAAAATTTTAGTCGAACCCGGTCGCTCTATTGTCGCCAATGCCGGCGTGTTGCTCACGCGCGTCGATTTGCTGAAATCGACACCCTCGCATCATTTTGCCGTAGTCGATGCTGCCATGAATGACTTGATTCGCCCTGCACTGTACCAAGCATGGCAACACATCGAACCCGTGCATGAGCACAATGGCAAACCGCATATTTTTGATGTGGTCGGCCCCATTTGTGAAACCGGCGATTTTCTCGGCAAAGCGCGCGAGCTGGCATTAACACCCGGTGATCTTCTCGCTATTCACGGCAGCGGCGCTTACGGTTTTGTGATGA
>CAZZNL010000089.1:0-6685 GCA_964655625.1 uncultured Pseudomonadales bacterium | reverse complement strand
CAGTACCTGACCCAGCATGTCGCGAGGCGCCGTCAAATAAATACAGCCTTGCTTGTCGCCGCTGACGCCGATGATGCCCGTGTATTCACTGGCGGGTGTGCCCGTACTTTCAGTGTGATAGGCCTGTTGGACGGTCAACTCGCCGCCTATGTTGGTAGCAAAGTAATAGCGCAAGCTGTCGACAAATATTTGCAGTTCAGCGTCTTTCATGGGGCGAGCTCTCCTGTCTGGGTGCATCAACCTTGCGCGTCCTCAATCAGCTCTTCCAGAGCGGCATTGATCTGCTCGTCATCGAAGGGCTTGGTCAGAAAGCCTTTGGCACCATTCGTCATGGCCTGGATGGTTGTGGCTTTGTCTGATAGGGACGATATGACCAGGATCAATACATCCGGTTTGATTTCTACCAAGTGTTTGACGCACTCCACACCGTCCATTTCTGGCATGGTGAGATCCATCGTTACCAGCTCTGGCAGTTCTTGTTTGAAGATCTCAACGGCTTCTAGGCCATTGCTGGCGGTCAAGAAGTCAGTGACCTGTTCCAGATTGATGGAGCGCTGGATCTTTCGTTGCATGACAGTGGAGTCGTCAACTATCAGCATTTTCATGGAGTATCCTCGGTAAAATCAGACGGTCTTTCATGGTTTTATAAAGCTGCGACATTGTCAATCGTTTTGCTGAATTGGGGGGATAGAGCGTGCCGTGGAGGTGGAAAAAAGCCGCACAAAAAGGTAAGGTTCAGCGCGTTGATCGGTGGTCGACGCACTTTTTTCTCCTATATTTGGGAAGCGGACAGCAGATTGCGAGGGTGACCGGCATTATGCTGGGGTCGGCAATGGGTACGAGGTTGGGTACATGGCAGAAGTGGCTATCAGCGACATGATCGAGAGCCAACTCCAGCAGGAAAAATTGCTGGAGAAGTTTTTTCGTACTGCGACGCCGCAGTCCTTAAAGGCGCATTTGGCGGGCTTGCCGGCGGGTGTGTCAGAGCAAATCATGCATTTGAATGCCATGTTGAAGGTGCTGAGCGAGTTGGACGTGCAGCCTGTGCAGGTCTTTTCTCTGCTGGAAACTGTGCGCCCAGTGGTCTACGAAAAATTCAATATGCTGACCTCGCGCTTCATGGGACGTTCAGCAGTCTTCCCGGCGCGTATTCAGGAGCTACTGGGGCAGGCGGTGGCGCTGTTGGGGCATTTGGCCTCGTCGTATGACAATGTGGTAGAAGAGACGCGCGCCCAGGGTGATAAACAGGTGTTTATTCTCGGCGCGGCTATTCAGCGTGCTATGGCCGATAAAGCCTATTTGCTCTACTGCTATTTGCAGCTGTACCTGCCAGTACCGCAGCAGATTTGGCGCCAATTCCACAAGCTGTACGCCATTGCAGCAGAAAATAAGTTATTGATCCAGACCACGCCAGATCCGCTAGTGTTTCCACGCAAGCCGCTCAATCTGCGCCAGATTTATTTGTACGCCATGATGCTGGATCACTCGGATACACCTCGCCTCAGCAGCGGCGATATCCGCACGCTTTCGGAAGCGCTGAAAGATTGGGTTCCACACATTACGATTCTCGACAGCAAGCCCGATAAGGATGAGAACCCGCTGGTAATCAACCTGGAAGCACCGGCCGGCGCGGTGTTCTATGCCGATTTGGCCAATAAATACAGTAGCAAACTAATTTTTTTGCAGTTGGATAAATTTGTTACGCATTTGCAGAGTCTGAAAAAATATTCCCTGCGTCTCAATATCACGGAAGAGTGGCTGTTTGACAAACCGATGATCGAACACTTGATTGAACAGTGGACGGTATACAAACAAAAGTCGACAGATCGCGTGGCGTTGAATGAGGTGGTTGTGGCGGTATTGGGTGTGCAACCGGTGCACTATTACCTGTCCGGATTCCGTGACGCCGAGGTGTTGATGGGTAAAGCTACCTTTGCGGATAAGGAGCCGCAAGGAAAGTTGTTGTACGGTGAGTTGCCAACCGGTTTCCGCGTGCTGACCAACACGCCGCCGACGATGAAAATTGAAAAGCCGGCATATCCTTACATGAAAGTCATGGCGGTCGATCAAAGCCCTGGTGGATACTGTCTTGAGTGGCACAGTGATGCGCAGGATGATTTGGCTGTTGGCGAAATTATCAGTATTCGACACAAGGTTTCGCCCTATTGGAAAGTCGGTGAAGTCGTGTCGATCACGCATACTGAAGACAATAAAGTTCGCACAGGTATTAACCTGATCAGTACTGAAGCGGTTCCTGTGGTGGCACGATTGCTCAATAAAATTGACGCTTTGCCTATTCTGCTGTGTCCCGCTGAAAAGTCACTCAATCGCAAAAGTGCTACAGCGATTGTGCCTGTGTCCGTGTGCCAAATGGGTGAAAAGCTGCAAATTGCCCAGTTGGGAAATGCGCGCGCCATTCAGTTGATGCAGCCGATTAAACGCAACCAGAATTGTATTCTGTTCGAGTGCGCTTATCTCGCCACCGAATAATGGCAAACGCAGCGCGTGCAAAAACAGATTCGGCGTTACAGTTTCGATCACAGTATTCGTTTATTGCCTGACATCCCGCCGGTATTGGCGCGGCTGTATCGTCATCGCGGTGTTCGTGATCTCGCAGAGTTGGATTACGGGTTGGCGACCCTGCCTGCACCAGATTCCCTTAAAGATTTGCCTGCCGCGCTTCATTTGCTGTCAACAGTGTTACAACAGCAGCAGCGTATTTTGGTGGTGGGAGATTTTGATGCGGATGGCGCCACCGCCACGGCGGTAGCGTTGCGCGGTTTGCGCTTGCTCGGTGCAAAGCATGTCGATTTTTTGGTGCCAGACCGCTTTGTTTATGGTTATGGTTTGACGCCGGCGATAGTGGCCTTGGCGGTTGAGCGCAAACCGGATTTGATCATCACCGTTGATAACGGTATTTCCAGCTTGGGTGGTGTGGCGGCTGCAAAAGCGGCGGGCGTCAAAGTATTGGTAACAGATCATCATCTGCCAGGTGAACGGTTGCCCGCCGCTGATGCGATCGTCAATCCCAATCAGCCGGGTTGTTTATTTCCGGATAAAGCGTTGGCCGGTGTGGGTGTCATGTTTTATGTCTTGCTGGCGTTGCGCAAACACTTGCGCGACAGCGAGTGGTTTACTGAACAGGGCATGTCAGAACCCAATTTGGCGCAACTGTTGGACTTGGTGGCCTTGGGTACGGTAGCGGATGTAGTGCCGTTGTCGCATACCAATCGCACTTTAGTGCAGCAGGGGTTGCGCCGCATTCGCGCCAAACAATGTTGTGCGGGCGTGCAGGCATTGGCAGAAGTCGCTGGCCGTCAACTGTCGCGCCTCACTACCGCCGATTTTGGTTTTGCTCTCGCGCCGCGCCTCAATGCGGCGGGTCGTTTGGATGATATGGCGCGCGGTATTGAATGCCTGCTGACAGATGATCCGTTGTTGGCAAACAGTTATGCAAGAATGTTAGATGACATGAATCGTCAGCGACAGCAAATACAGCAAGATATGCAGGAAGAGGCGCTGCATGATCCTCGGTTCCATGTTTTTCAGTCTGGCGCAGATTTGCCGTGGAGTTTGTGTCTGTATGACAGTGGCTGGCATCAAGGTGTGATCGGTGTGCTTGCAGGGCGGTTGAAAGAAAAGTTTCATCGCCCGACGATTGTATTTGCCGATGCTGGTGAAGAAGAAATTAAAGGCTCGGCGCGCTCTGTGCCCGGTCTGCATATTCGCGATGCGCTGGACGGTATCGCTACGCGTCATCCGCATATTCTCAATAAGTTTGGCGGGCATGCCATGGCGGCAGGTTTGACGCTGCGGCGCGAGCACTTTGATGAATTTTCTGTGTTGTTTGAGCAGGAAGTGCAATTGTGGCTCGATGAAACTGATCTTGAGGCGGTATTGATCAGTGATGGTGAACTGGCGGCCGAAGACATCAGTCTCGCTACGGCAGAAGCGTTGCGCGCTGGTGGGCCTTGGGGGCAGCGTTTTCCAGAGCCTTTGTTTGATGGAGTGTTTCGTGTGCTGAGTCAGAAACTGATCGGCAATGATCAAAATCATCTGCGTTTGCGCGTAGCGCCATTAGACAATGAACAACAAGTGGTGGATGCTGTCGCTTTTTATGTCGATACCACACTGTGGCCCAATCATGCCGCTCAATATGCTCGCTTGGCGTATCGTCTTGATGTGAATGAATACAACGGGCTGCGCACGGCACAGCTGTTGGTACAGCATATTGATGTGGTGTAGCTGAAAAAATTATTTCAAGAAACCGTGTTCTGCCAAAAAACCGACTGACAGTTTTGTGTTGTTGGGCGCAGCGGCTTTGTCTCCCAGTAGTAAACGTTCCAGATAGCGGGCGATAACATCAACTTCCAAATTGACGCGGGTGCCTGTTTTGTATTCACCAAACAGTGTTTTTTGTTGTGTGTGCGGCACAATATTAAGATCAAACGCTGCGCCGTCAACGGCGTTGATAGTGAGGCTGACACCATCGATACAGATGGATCCTTTGTGAGCGATATAGCGTGCCAGTTCAGCGGGTGCACGCAGGCGATAGCGAATAGAGCGTGCATCCTTGTGGATACTGATAATTTCGCCGACACCATCAACATGCCCGCTGACAATATGACCGCCGAGCCTGTCGCTGGCGCGCAGGGCTTTTTCCAGGTTGAGCGCGCTGCCCGGTTTCAAACTACCGAGCGTGGTGTGATTCAGCGTTTCTATCGACACATCAGCCCAGAAGCCATCGCCGGGTAGATCGACAACGGTCAAACACACGCCGTTAGTTGCAATGCTGTCGCCGAGTATGACATCAGAGAGATCCAGGTCGGCGGTGTGAATGCGCAAGCGTTTATCGCCATTGCGATCATCGCTAGCAATCAGTTTGCCTACAGCTTGCACAATGCCGGTAAACATGGAGTGTCCTCTAGTGGAGCGGTTGAAAGATAAAACGCCAATCCGCACCGACGGATTGAGCATCGAGAAGATGCAACCGCTGTGCGTCAGCCATGTGATCGATGGCGAAATTAAATAAAGGTCGTGCACTGCTGCCGAGCAGACACGGCGCCATATAGAGCAACAGTTCATCAACGAGTTGTTGTTGTATAAAAGCGCCGGCTAGCGTCGCACCGGCTTCCACCAGTATTTCATTGCATTGACGCCGACCGAGTTCAGTGAGTAGCGCAGACAGGTTCAGTGTGTTGTTGTCAGTCAGCGGCAGTACAAGGTTTTCAATGTGTGCAGGCAGTGTTCGTGTAATCGGTGCAGCGGTACACCAGAGTGTCGGCGCTTGTTCTGAAAAAATGTTGGCAGACAGCGGTGCGCGCGCTTGTGTATCCAGCAACACCCGCAAAGGTTTGCGGGTGCCGAGCGCTTGCTGCGCGGCAGTGTCGCGCACAGTGAGTTGTGCGTTGTCGTGCAAAACGGTGTCGATGCCGGTGACAATGGCGCAGCTGCGTGCACGCCAGTGCTGTACGTCTTGGCGTGCGGCTTCACCCGTGATCCATTGCGATTCGCCGCTGGCCATAGCGGTGCGACCGTCTGCACTCATCGCCATTTTTACACGCACCCACGGCACTCCTTGGTGCATGCGCTTGATAAAACCTGCATTCAGGGTTTGTGCTGCGTGTTCCAGCAGTGGACCTGCTGTGCTGATGCCTGCGTCGCGCAATTTTTGCAGCCCGCGACCTGCTACCTGCGGGTTGGGGTCTTGCATGGCGAACACTACGCGTGCGACGCCTGCAGCAATCAGTGCTTCACAGCAGGGGCCTGTTTTACCGTGATGGGAGCATGGCTCCAGCGTCACATAAACTGTTGCGCCTTGTGCCGCTGCTCCAGCTTGTTGCAGTGCGTGAATTTCTGCATGTGCTTTACCGGCTACTGCGTGCCAGCCTTCAGCAATCACTGCATTCTGTTTCACAATGACGCAACCGACGCGCGGATTGGGTGCGGTGCTGCATAAGCCGCGTTCTGCCAGTTGCAGCGCGCGTTGCATCCATTGTGTGTCGATATCGCCCAACATGGTGTCAGACTTGTTGTGGTTGCAACTTGTCGATCTCGGCGCGGAACTCATCGAGATCCTTGAAATCCCGATACACGGAAGCAAAGCGCACATAGGCGACTTTATCCAGCTTGCGCAGTTGATCCATCACCATGGCGCCCACAGCGCGCGACGGCACTTCGCGTTCGCCGGTGGCCTGCAATTGGTGTTTGATTTGGTTAACGGCGGATTCGATGTCTTCCATACTGACGGGGCGCTTTTCCAGTGCTTTCTGCATGCCGGTACGCAGCTTGCTGTCATCGAAAGGCACACGCGATCCGTCGCTTTTAATGACGCGCGGCATCAACAATTCTGCGACTTCATAGGTGGTGAAGCGCTCATGGCAAGACAGGCATTCACGGCGGCGGCGCACTTGATCGCCCTCCGCCACGAGGCGCGAGTCGATGACCTTGGTATCTATTTCGGCACAGAACGGGCAGTGCATGGATGTCGTTCCCTTGTTCTACAATGGCGTCGATTGTAACTGCGAATGACAGCCATGACAGGAACCAGCCATTTTTTTGCCTACCTCAGTAAACTGCGTTGGATAGAGCGCTGGGGTATGAAGCGCAATGCCATCCGTGAAAATGTCATGGAGCACAGTTTTGAAGTGGCGGCCGTGGCGCACGCGTTGGGAGAGTTGTACAA
>CAZZNL010000088.1:0-6760 GCA_964655625.1 uncultured Pseudomonadales bacterium | reverse complement strand
TTACATCGACGGGAAGGCCACCTCTGGTTTCGTCGCCAGCCGCGCGCGCGCAAGTAGCGCGTGATGGCATCAAATGCGACTAACACGCGTGCATGGCCGAGGTGGCAGTAGTCGTACACCGTCATTCCGCAGACATACATGCGGATCTGTCCGGGAACCAGCGGTATAAATTCCTGTTTTTGACGGGCGAGCGTATTGTAAATTTTCATGGCTGCGCTCACTTGCCGAAAGAATCTTTCAGGCCGATGGTGCGATTGAACACCAGATGGTTCTGGTGGAAATCAAAACGATCGCTGCAGAAATAGCCCTCACGCTCAAACTGAAAGCGTGTTTCGGGGGCGATGTTGCGCAGGCCAATTTCACCTTTGGCCTGCACGACAGTCAGCGATTGCGGATTGACGAAATCGAGAAAGGTTTTGTCTTTGTCGGCTTCTGGGTTTTCAGCATTGAACAGGCGATCGTACAAGCGCAATTCCACGTCGACACACTGACTGGCAGACACCCAGTGAATCACGCCTTTCACTTTGCGACCGTCGGCAGGGTTTTTGCCCAGCGTGTCGGGGTCGTAACTGCAGCGCAATTCTGTGATTTCGCCTTGTGCATTTTTAAGCACTTCATCAGCGCGGATGACATAGGCGTTACGCAAACGCACTTCTTGCCCTAGCACCAAGCGTTTGAAATCTTTTTCTGCGATTTCACGGAAATCATTGCGGTCGATATACAGCTCGCGCGTGAACGGCAGTTGTCTTTTGCCCAGCTCTTCGCGCTGTGGGTGGCAGGGGGCAGACAAAGTTTCAGCTTTTTCTGCATCAAAATTGCTGATGACAATTTTCAACGGATCCAGCACGCACATCGCACGCGCGGCGTTTTTGTCGAGATCGTCGCGGATGGCAAACTCCAGCATGCTGACATCCACAATGCCATCGCTGCGAGTGACGCCGATCATTTCGCAAAAGTTGCGCAGTGCTGCAGGTGTTACGCCGCGACGACGCAGGCCGGCGATCGTCGGCATGCGCGGATCGTCCCAGCCTTGCACAAAACCTTCATCGACCAACTGCTTCAATTTGCGTTTACTGGTGACGGTGTAGTTCAGATTCAGGCGTGCAAATTCATATTGGCGCGGACGCGCAGGCACGGGCAAGTTGTCGATATACCAGTCGTACAGCGGTTTGTGATCTTCAAATTCCAGTGTGCAAATGGAGTGAGTGATGCCCTCAATGGCATCAGACTGGCCGTGTGTATAGTCATAGGTGGGGTAGATGCACCATTGGTCGCCGGTTTGGTGGTGATGCACGCGGCGGATGCGATACATGATCGGATCGCGCAAGTTCATATTGGGGCTGGTCATATCAATTTTGGCACGCAGCACACATTCGCCATCGGCAAACTCGCCGTTTTTCATGCGCGTAAATAAATCGAGGTTTTCAGCCACACTGCGTTCGCGGTAAGGGCTGTTTTTGCCCGGTTCGGTCAAAGAGCCGCGATGTTCACGCGCCTGCTCTGGCGTGAGGTGGCAGACATAGGCTTTGCCCTGTTCGATCAGATAGCGCGCCCAATCGTACAGCTGTTGGAAGTAGTCCGAGGCGTAGTGCACCTCGCCACTCCAGGTAAAACCCAGCCAGCGCACGTCTTCCTGGATTGAGCGAATGTATTCGTCGCTCTCTTTTTCGGGGTTGGTGTCGTCAAACCGCAGATTGCACAAGCCGCCAAACTCCTCGGCTACCCCGAAGTTGAGGCAGATCGACTTGGCGTGGCCGATATGCAAATAGCCATTGGGTTCGGGCGGAAAGCGCGTTTGCACCTTGCCATTGTGCAGGCCGGCTTCGCAGTCGGCGGCGATGATCTGGCGAATAAAGTGTGCAGGTTTGACGCTGTCGGTGGGCTTGTTGGCTGGTTGACTCATGGTGTCCGGCAGAAAATAGGGGATATACGGGTTTGGCGAGGGTAGTGTTGAGCGCGTATTATAGCCAGCCCTCTGTTACTCCATAAGCACAGGAAACTGTAATGTCTGTTGTCATTCTGCATACCACCCACGGCGATATCACTCTTGAACTCGATGCGGCCAAAGCGCCTGCCACGGTCGCCAATTTTCTTGAATACGCCAAAAGCGACTTTTACAGCGGCACCATTTTCCATCGCGTGATCGATGGCTTCATGATTCAGGGCGGCGGCATGGACGAGGGCATGAACCAAAAGCCAACCCGTGCGCCGGTAAAGAATGAGGCCAACAATGGCTTGAAGAACGATGTCGGTACGATTGCCATGGCGCGCACCATGGACCCGCATTCAGCGACTGCGCAGTTCTTCATCAACGTCAAAAACAACGATTTTCTCAATTTCAAAAGTGAAACCTCACAGGGTTGGGGCTACTGCGTGTTTGGCAAAGTGACTGACGGTATGGATGCCGTGAACAAGATCAAAGGCGTTAAAACAGGCTCCAAGGCCGGTCATCAGGATGTGCCGCAGGAATCGATCATCATCCAGTCAGTCACTGTTAAATGATTGTTGGATGGCGATGAACCGTCTGTTCATTTCCGATCTGCATTTGTCTGAAGAAAGGCCGCACATTACTGCGGCCTTTTTTGCATTTCTTACGCAACAAGCTGCAAAAGCTGATCAGCTGTTCATCTTGGGTGATTTTTTTGATGCCTGGATCGGCGATGACGATGATCGCCCGCTGGCCACTGAGGTGGCAGATGCACTACACCGCGTGAGCCGCAGTGGTGTGCAGATTTTTTTTCAGCATGGCAATCGCGATTTTTTACTCGGCAATGACTATGCCGCCCGCTGTGGCATGCAGTTGTTGCCAGAGTGGCAGGTGATTGACCTCGGCGCTCAGCGCTGTTTGTTGGCACACGGCGATCAACTCTGCACCCAGGATGAAGCCTATCAGCAGTTCCGCACCATGGTGCGTGACCTCGCCTGGCAGCAGACGTTTTTAGCGAAACCATTGGCCGAGCGTCGCGCTATCGCCGCCCAATTGCGCGCGCGCAGCAAAGAGGCAAACAGCATCAAGGCAGAAGACATCATGGATGTCACACCGTCGGCTGTGCTGGAGGCTTTGCAGGCGCATGACTGTCGTGTGTTGCTGCATGGACATACGCATCGCCCCGCGCGCCATACAGTGCTCATGCCGAGTGGCGAGCCAGCCGAGCGCATTGTGTTGGGAGAGTGGGCTGATCAATATTGGGTTGTGCAGCAGCAAAATGCCGCGTTGGTATTGGCTGAGCAAAATTTGGTTGACCGGTAATCCATGCAAAATAGCGTTCGTGCAGTGACGAAACCACTCAAAAACTCGGGAGGAAATATTGTGAGAAGAGAAACGATGCAATCCGCAACAAACTGGCGCTGGGCGATTTTAGCGATGGCGTTCAGTGGCTTGGTTGCTTGTGAGAAGCCAGCTGCACCGGTTGCTACAGAGGTAACTGCAGCGTCTGCTCCTGCCTCAGCCCCTGCTACTGTGCCCGCAGCGGAAGTGGTGGTGTATTCCGCGCGCAATGAACAATTGATCAAGCCAGTGTTTGATGCCTATACCGCACAAACCGGTGTGAAAGTGACGTTTGTGACGGACAAGGAAGGACCGTTATTAGAGCGCTTGAAAAATGAAGGGCAGAATACCTCGGCAGATGTGTTGATGACGGTGGATGCGGGCAGCCTCTGGCAAGCGCTGGTTTGGGCTCTCGGCGCGTGCACGCAGTATTTTTTACAATCCGACAATGGTGAGGCCTGAGGAACTTTCCACTTATCAGGCGTTGGCGGATAAAAAATGGGCGGGCAAACTCTGTTTGCGCACCTCCAAGAAAGTCTACAACCAGTCTTTGGTGGCGATGTTGATGGCGGCACAGGGAGAAGCGGCCACCGAAACAATGGTGCAAGGTTGGGTGGCCAATCTGGCGGCGCCCCCCTTTCCTGATGACACCAAATTGCTGGAGGCAATTGCTGCTGGCCAATGTGCAGTCGGCATCGCCAATACTTATTACTTCGGTCGCCTGCAGCGCGATAAGCCGGATATCGCCTTGCGCGTGTTCTGGCCCAATCAGGCTGAAGGACAGGATGGTGTGCATGTGAATGTTGCTGGTGCGGGTGTCACCGCATACGCAAAACATCGCGAGGAAGCGGTGAAATTGCTGGAGTGGTTGTCATCCGACAAGGCGCAGAACTTGTTTGCGGATAGCAACATGGAATATCCCGTGAATTGGGAGGTC
The DNA here is from genome assembly GCA_964655625.1 of uncultured Pseudomonadales bacterium. GTDB lineage: Bacteria > Pseudomonadota > Gammaproteobacteria > Pseudomonadales > UBA7239 > UBA7239. Next base: position 2,555 of record CAZZNL010000088.1, on the reverse strand, counting down.
AAACCGGCAGCAGCAGTCTCTGCCTGGGGTGACTTCAAGCCAAGCACGATCAATATCAGTAAAGCGGGTGAGTTACAGGCGCAGGCTGTGCAGTTGATGGATCGTGCCGGATATCAATAAACACGCATCGTGAATCGCACTGCGCTGTCGCTACAACTTGCTGCTTGGGTTGTGGCAGGGATGTCGGCACTGCCCTTGTTGGTGGTGCTGTCATCGTTTCTGCATCCGGAGGTGGCGATTTGGCAGCATTTGCTTGCCCATGTTTTGCCCGCCGTGTTGAGAAATACCTTGTTGCTGTGTGGTGGTGTATTGTTGGGTGTGCTGCTGCTCGGTGTGTCACTCGCCTGGTTGGTGACGCAATACCGGTTTCCCGGTAGCCGGTTTTTTCAGTGGGCGCTGATGTTGCCGCTCGCCATCCCCGCGTATGTGATGGCTTTTGTGCAAGTGGGTTTACTGGATTTCACCGGCCCCGTGCAAACACTATTGCGCAATCTATTGGGGCAAGACTTGCACCTGCCTGCGGTGCGCAGCCTCGGCGGTGCTGTGTTGGTGCTGTCACTCAGTTTTTACCCTTACGTTTATTTGCTGGCGCGCAATGCTTTTGCCACACAAGGCAGCCGCGCATTGGAAGTGGGGCAGTCGCTAGGTTTGTCGCCTTGGCAGTCGTTGTGGCGGGTAGCTCTGCCGCTAGCGCGGCCGTGGATCGCTGCCGGTTGTCTCTTGGCCTTGATGGATACGCTCGCTGATTTTGGTGACGTTTATGTATTGGGTGTCGACACGTTCACTACTGCCATCTATAAGGCGTGGTTTGCTCTGTTTTCTCTGCCAGCGGCGACACAACTGGCGTCACTGTTGATAGTGCTCGCTTTTGTGTTGATCGCGATTGAGCAGTGGCAGCGCGGCGTGCGGCGCTACACACCGGCGGGCCGACCGTCTCAAGCGCGCGCTTTGCGAGGCTGGCAAAAATTGGCTGCCACTCTGTTTGCATCGGCGGTGTTGGCAGCCGCTTTTTTACTGCCGTTGGTGCAGCTGTTGGTGTGGGTGGTCAAGGTCGGCTGGGCAGATTGGGATGCCCGTTACACCGGTTTTATTTGGCACTCGGTGTATCTCGCTGCACTCGCTGCTGTTTTGGTCGTAGCGGTGGCTTTGCTGCTGGCGTATGTGCGCCACCGCTTGCCACTGCGCAGCACACAGCTGGCTGTGCACATTGCAACAGTGGGATATGCCATTCCCGGCACTGTGCTGGCGGTGGGTGTTTTTATTCCGGTGGCGTGGTTCGACAACCAGATGATCGCGTTGTTCGGCTTGCACTCGACGGCAGTGCTGAAAGGTTCTGTCATCGTGTTGTTGATGGCATTGGCCTGCCGATTTTTGTCCGTGGCGCTGTCGCCGGTGGCCAGTGGTTTCCAACGCATCACCGCATCGCAGGTAATGGCTGCTCGCAGCTTGGGTGTGCGCGGTATTGCACTGTTGTGGCGTCTTTATTTGCCATTGTTACGCGGTGGTCTCACTACGGGTTTGTTGTTGGTGTTGATTGATGTGCTGAAAGAAATGCCGATCACCTTGATGATGCGCCCTTTTGGATGGGACACACTGGCTGTGCGCATTTTTGAAATGACATCCGAAGGCGAGTGGCAGCGAGCGGCGCTGCCGGCGGTGATGTTGGTGCTAGCGGGTTTGTTGCCCGTGGTAATCCTGATTCGCACAGGTGAGAATCCCGCGCATGAATGATTGTCTGGTACTTGAAAGCGTCTGCATTCATTACGGTGACACAGCCGTGCTCGACAATGTGAGCCTTTCGCTGGCATGCGGAGAAATCGGTTGCCTGCTCGGTGGTTCCGGCACGGGAAAGTCAACGCTGTTGCGCGCCATTGCTGGCTTTGAAACGTTGTCGGCAGGTATGGTGACTTTGGCTGGACAGTGCGTGGCATCGGCGCAATTAGTCGTGCCAGCGCACCGGCGTGGCATTGGCATGGTGTTTCAGGATCATGCTTTATTCCCGCATCTCACCGTGGCTGAAAATATCGCTTTTGGTTTGAGCGCACTCAACAAACAGCAACAGCGGCAACGCGTGGATGAATTGCTGTGTGTTGTGGGTTTGGAAAATTTTGGTTCGCGCTATCCGCATCAGTTGTCGGGTGGTCAACAGCAGCGTGTGGCCCTCGTGCGCGCGTTGGCTCCGCGCCCTGCACTGCTGTTGCTCGATGAGCCATTTGCCAGCCTCGACACTGAATTGCGTCAACGTTTGGCGATGGATGTGCGCCATTTATTAAAGCAACAAGGTACGGCAGCGCTGTTGGTAACGCATGATCAACAGGAGGCGTTCGCGATGGCTGATCGTGTGGGTTTGCTCGCTGAAGGCATGTTGCAACAGTGGGATACGCCCTATGTGCTCTATCACCAGCCGGTCAATCGCACCGTTGCAGGGTTTATTGGCGAAGGTGTGTTTTTACCGGCCACTGTCATCAGCGAGTACTGCGTGCAAATGCCATTTGGTGAGTTTTGTCGCTTGCACAGTCTGCCGACTAGCAGTGCTCAAACAGTCAGTGTATTAG
>CAZZNL010000087.1:0-6844 GCA_964655625.1 uncultured Pseudomonadales bacterium | reverse complement strand
GGGTTATGGTGCAATCAGCGGATCAAGTTGTCGTCTGCGCGTTGAAGCCATCCTTCGAAGCGGATCAGAACTTTTTTTCTATCTTTGGACTTGAGCCTGCATTTGCTGTTGATATCGAGCAGTTGTCCACCCATTACCGACAATTGCAACAGCAGATACACCCAGACCGATTTATGCGGGAATGTGACCGCTCACAGCGTTTAGCGCAGCAGCAGGCGACACAGGTCAACGCCGCTTACAATACGCTCAAGAATCCGCTATTGCGTGCGCAGTATTTGATGCAATTGGTGGGTCTGCAGCGCCCTGCAGAGAGAACGTTGCGTGATCATGACTTTTTGATGGAACAGATGATATTGCGCGAGCGTTTGGATGAGGCAGCGAGCGATGTCGCTGCACTGGATGATCTACAAGTTGATATTCGCGGTGCGGTGAGTCGGCATGAAAATGCGTTTGCACAAGCATGGAGTCATCAAGATGTCGATGCTGCGCAGTTGGCAATTGACAAGCTGCAATTTGCTAACAAATTGTTGCAGGAAATTGATGACCGACAGGAACAGCTACTGGATCGTTGAGCTGTATGACTGACAGATAATTTACCGGACAAACATGGCACTTTTGCAAATTTCTGAACCTGGTCAAAGCCCTGCACCGCACATGCGTAAACGTGCAGCGGGCATTGACTTGGGTACAACGCACTCATTGGTGGCAACCGTGCGCAGCGGAACACCTGTTGTCTTGGCTGATGAACAGGGTGAAAGGTTATTGCCATCAGTTGTGCACTACTTGGCTAATGGTGAGGTGGATGTCGGTGCGCGCGCGCGCGCGCAAGCAGCGGTTGATCCATTAAATACGCTGGTGTCCGTCAAGCGTTTGATGGGGCGTGGTGTGAAAGATGTTAACTCGCTCGGTGGTAGCTTGCCCTATCGTTTCGTGAGTAATGAAGGCATGGTTTGCGTGGAAACTGTCGCCGGTGCTATCAGTCCGGTGCAGGCGTCTGCCGAAATACTGACGCATTTGGCGGCTCGCGCCCGCGCTGCCTTGGGCGGAGAGCTGGATGGTGTAGTGATTACCGTACCCGCCTATTTTGACGAGGCGCAACGCCAGGCCACCAAAGATGCCGCTAAATTGGCGGGTCTTAATGTCATGCGTTTGTTGAACGAGCCAACTGCTGCGGCCGTTGCTTATGGTCTGGATCGCGGTGAAGAAGGCGTTATTGCTGTTTACGATTTGGGCGGCGGGACTTTTGATATTTCTATTCTGCGCTTGTCGCGCGGCGTGTTTGAAGTGCTGGCAACGGGTGGCGACTCCGCGCTCGGCGGCGATGATTTTGATGCTGCCTTGGCAGAATGGGTGTTGCAGCAAGCTGGTATTACCGAGGTGGACTTTTCCGCGCGTCGCCTGTTATTGGATCGCTGCCGCGTAGCCAAAGAAGCACTGTCTGGCGCTGCATCTGTTGCGATAAATTTTTTAGATTGGTCTGGCACTATTTCACAGCAGCAATACCACGCCTTGATTGACGTATGGATTGAACGCAGTTTGCGCAGTTGTCGAAAAGCGGTGCGTGATGCTCAGTTGACTATTGCTGATATTGCGCATGTGGTAATGGTGGGCGGTTCAACGCGCTGCCCGTATGTGCGCCAGAGAACAGGCGAGTTTTTTAAGCAGCAACCTTTGACAGATATCGATCCCGACTGTGTGGTGTCTTTGGGTGCAGCGATCCAGGCGGATCAATTGGTAGGTAATCGCCCTGACAATGAACTGTTGCTGTTGGATGTTATTCCACTGTCGCTGGGCATTGAAACGATGGGCGGTTTGGTGGAAAAAGTTATTCCGCGCAATACCACTATTCCTATTGCCAAAGCGCAGGAGTTCACGACGTTCAAGGATGGACAGACGGCGATGGCGATTCATGTTGTGCAGGGTGAGCGCGAGCTGGTTGCCGATTGCCGTTCTTTGGCGCGTTTTGAGTTGCGTGGTATTCCGCCCATGGTGGCTGGGGCTGCGCATATACGGGTTACTTTTCAGGTGGATGCCGATGGTCTGCTCAGTGTCAGTGCGCGCGAGAATAGCAGTGGTGTAGAAGCGAGTGTGACAGTGAAGCCCTCTTATGGATTGAGTGACAACGACATCACTCGTATGCTGAAAGAGTCCTTTGCGCATGCGCAGGATGATATGCAAGCGCGTAAGCTCAGCGAGCAGCGTGTAGCTGCGCAGCGCATGCTGGAAAGTTTGCGCGCTGCGATGCAGGTAGACAGTGCGCTGCTGGATGCCAAGGAAGTACAACAATTGCAAGCGTTGTTGGTGGATTTGGAGCAGCGGATACAGGGCGATGACAGTCGTATCATTGCTGAAGCGGTTGAGCGTGTCGGCCGAGACAGTGAATTTTTTGCAGCAAGACGTATGAACGCTGCGGTACAGAAAGTGTTGACCGGAAAGCGCGTCGAAGAACTTTCTGGGACTGACAACAATAAAGGTGGCTGATATGCCGAAAATAGTTTTTATGCCTCACGAAAAAATTTGCCCGCAAGGGGCGGTGATTGAAGTGGAATCAGGGGAGAGTATTTGCGCAGCCGCCTTGCGTCATGGCATCGAAATTGAGCACGCCTGTGAGCTGGCGTGTGCGTGCACCACTTGCCATGTCATCGTTCGTGAGGGAGGGGATTCGCTGGAGTCTCCTGATGAGCTGGAAGATGATATGTTGGACAAGGCTTGGGGTCTGGAACCGGATTCTCGTTTGAGCTGCCAGGCTCGCGTGGCAGATGAAGATCTGGTGGTGGAGATACCTCGCTATACCATTAACTTGGCTTCGGAGCGCCACTGAGAGGGTAAGGTATGAAGTGGGCTGATGTGCAAGACATTGCCATTGAGTTGGCGGAGAGCAAGCCGGAGGTGGATCCTCGCTTTGTCAATTTTGTCGATCTGCGCGATTGGGTAATGGCGCTGCCTGATTTTGACGATGATCCAGCGCGGTGCGGCGAAAAAATACTGGAAGCGATCCAGGCGGCTTGGCTGGCGGAACGAGACTAGGGGCTGGCGCGCTGTCATTTGCGGACGGCTACCGTATAATGCTGCCCCTGATTTTGGTGCATGCCACCAATTGTTGTCCCTTTCACTTGAATGACTCGTTTCCGGAGATGCAGTAATGGCTGTTGAATGTACCCTGTCTATCATTAAACCCGATGCTGTCGCCAAGAATGCTATTGGCGCGATCTACAGCCGATTTGAGCAGGCGGGTCTGAAGATTGCTGCATCGCGCATGAAACATCTCAGCCAAGCTGAAGCGGAAGGTTTTTACGCCGAGCATCGTGAGCGCGGCTTCTTCAAGGATCTGGTGGCTTTCATGACCTCTGGACCGGTAATGGTGCAGGTATTGGTAGGTGAAGATGCTGTTGCTAAAAACCGCGCGCTGATGGGAGCCACAGACCCCAAGCAAGCAGAACCTGGCACTATTCGTGCAGATTTTGCTACCAGTATTGATGCCAATGCTGTGCATGGCTCGGATTCAGCTGCCTCTGCTGCGCGTGAAATTGCGTACTTCTTTCCAGCCACGGATATCTATCCGCGCTGATTATTTCTCCATTAGAGCGCCCGGAGGCGCGGTGACATGAGTCAGGTCGACAAGGTCAATCTGCTCGGCCTCAGTCCCGCGAAGCTGGAGGCTTTCTTTGTCGGGCTCGGAGAAAAGCCGTTCCGGGCTCGCCAAGTGCTGCAATGGATACACCAGCAGGGCGTCAGTGACTTCGGTCAGATGTCCAATCTGTCCAAGGCGTTGCAGGTCAAGTTGGCAGAAGTGGCTGAAATTCAGCCGCCTGAGTTGTTGCAGCAAATGGATTCAGCCGACGGCACACGCAAATGGTTAATTCGTGTGTCCGGTGGCAGTTGCATCGAAACCGTATTTATTCCAGAAAAAAAACGCGGCACGCTGTGCGTTTCTTCGCAGGTGGGCTGCTCACTGGATTGCAGTTTCTGCGCAACCGGTAAACAGGGGTTTCAGCGCGATCTGACCGCTGCGGAAATAGTTGGTCAGTTGTGGTTGGCCGCGCGCTCGTTTAACAGCTTGGGGCCACAAGCGGAGCGAGTGGTTTCCAACGTGGTGTTGATGGGTATGGGTGAGCCCCTGCTCAATTTCGACAATGTCATCGATGCGGTAACGCTGATGATGCATGACCATGCCTATGGCCTATCAAAGCGGCGTGTGACACTCAGTACCTCTGGTGTGGTACCGATGCTTGATGAGCTGGGCAAGCATACGGATGTATCGCTGGCTGTTTCCCTGCATGCGCCCAATGATGCTCTGCGCGATGAGCTGGTGCCGATCAATCGCAAATACCCGATTGCTATGTTGTTGGCCTCGGTGAAACGGTATCTGGCAGGGTTGCCAGACAAACGCAGTGCAACGATCGAATACACATTGATTGATGGGGTCAACGACAGGCCGGAGCATGCGCGCCAATTGGCCGCGTTGCTGCGTGATGTGCCGTCAAAAATCAACCTGATCCCGTTTAATCCGTTCTCGTTGTCAGACTATCGTCGCGTTAGCAACAATAGCTTGTATCGGTTCCGTGACATTTTGGTTGAAGCAGGGTATACAACCACCATCCGCACAACACGCGGTGAAGATATTGCTGCCGCCTGTGGCCAATTAGCGGGAATGGTCAATGATCGAACGCGGCGTAGTGAGCGCTATCTGGCGACCGCATCGGGTCAGGATGGTGATGTAGTGCGTTTTATTAAAGGAGATTTGTAATGCAAGCTTTCAAACACTTGATTGGATTGGTGTTGGCTTTGGTCTGTCTGATGGTGGCAGGCTGTGTGACAGAGCGGACCGATGAGGCTGGTAAGCCAGTGGCTACCACCGATAAAAAAGTGGATGAGCGTTCAGCACTGAATGATTATGTAACCCTGGCCAATGGTTATCTGCGCGAAGGCAAACGCGAGCAGGCTTTGCGTGCAATTAACAGAGGTCTTGCGATTGACGATGATTCGCCGGAGTTGCTGAATGTGCTCGCGGAGTATTACCAAACTGACGATGAAGATGCATTGGCAGAGAAGCAATACAAGAAAGCCATTAGTGCCGATTCTAGTTATACCGGCACGTACTTGAACTACGGTGTCTTTTTGTACCGCCAGAATCGCATCGATGAAGCCTGTGAGAAATTTGCTCGAGCCACACAGGATGTGATGTACCCGCGTCGTGACGGTGCTTTCCTCAATTACGGTATTTGTTTAAGAAAGCAGGGAAAACTGAAGGAAGCCGAGGAGGCGTTGCGTCGCAGCTATGTCAATAATGCGCGTAACCCAACAGTAATTCTTGAGTTGGCGGAATTGAAGTTTGATGCGGGTGAATTTGAACAGTGTGCCCAACTTTATGAAAAGTACACCAGTATGACGCCGCAGAATGCGCGCTCACTGTGGTTAGGTATTCGTTTGGCTAGTGCACAACGCCAAGATGACAAAGTGGCCAGCTATGCGCTGCTGTTGAAAAATCAGTTTCCAGCGTCGCAGCAATACAACGAGTACAAGGCGTGGTCCAAGACTAAATGAACGGTACGGATGAATTAACGCCGCACACGGTCGTCAATACAAATGAAATAGGTCATTTGTTATTGAGATATCGCGAAAAACGAGGGCTGACACTGGAGCAGGTGGCCAGTGAGTTGCGTTTGACAGTGTGGCAACTGGCTGCGCTGGAGGCTGGGCAGTTTGCCAAGTTGCGTAGTGGTGTTTTTATCAAAGGGTATTTGCGAGCTTGTGCGCGTTTATATGGCGTGGATGGCGAAGCACTGGTTCAAGCGTACGAGCGCATAGAGCCAGCGGAAGTGGTCGTTATTGACTCTCCGTCATCGATGACGGTTATGGCTGAGAAATCGGTTCTGACAGCCAAGCAAAAACAAGTGATGCTGTTGGTTTGTGCATTGCTGTTGCTGGTTGTTTTTTCGTTGTGGTTGGCAAATGGTACTGATGTGGACGATGCGCCAATTGTTGCTTCAAACACGGATAGCCAGATCAAAGTGGCCGATTCATTGCCGGTTATTCCCGCAGCAGTTGGTCCAATGGATACTGTTTCCCAGTCGTCTGTAGTGCCTCCAGAAAATGTAGCGACGAAAAGTGTGACAACGGAAAATACAGTGGTGACGGCCACTACATCACCAGCTGTATTGCCCGCCAGTGACGCGCCAGAGCAGGCTGCATCGCAAGAGCCGGTCTTGCACTTGGAGTTTTCTGACGATTGTTGGATTCGTATTCGCAATAGTGAAGGAAAGGTTTTGCACGAAAAAACATACCACAAGGGTGATGTTTTGGATTTTCCGGTGTCGCCACCTGTGCATATTTGGTTTGGGCGTGTGGCAGCTGTCAACGCGACCTATAACGGCGTGTCGGTCAATGTGCCGGTGAAACCAGGCTTTCAGTCTGTGCAGTTTGTCTTGGGTGATGACACCCACCATACCGACAACGAGTAAGCTGCTGCGCCAACGCAAATAAGTTCTTTACGAGGTATTGTTCATGTTGAAAGAGAGTCCTATCCGTCGGCGTTTGTCGCGCCAGATTATGGTAGGCAATGTGGCTGTTGGCGGCGATGCACCGATTGCAGTGCAAAGCATGACCAATACTGAGACTACCGATGTTGAGGCAACGGTTGCGCAGATTCGGCGTTTGGAAAATGTTGGTGCAGACATTGTGCGAGTATCCGTTCCATCCATGGAGGCGGCAGATGCGTTTGGCGTCATTCGCCAACAGGTTAAAGTGCCTTTGGTAGCGGATATCCATTTTGATTACAAAATTGCTTTGCGCGTGGCGGATTTGGGCGTCGATTGCCTGCGCATCAATCCGGGCAATATTGGAC
>CAZZNL010000086.1:0-6846 GCA_964655625.1 uncultured Pseudomonadales bacterium | reverse complement strand
CAGCAAGTGACGCATCCTGTTGCGGTCGATCCGGATGCGACTTTGCGCCAACACGCTGAAGCCAAACAGTGGCCGATTATTTCCCTGCGTTAAAAAGGGTGCGTTAGTCGCGACGCGTCAAAGCAAGCACTTGTACACACGCGTGCTGCACACAAAATTTTACGTTGATCGTTTCCAGCCACACGCCGTATTCATGCGGGTCTTCTTGCTGTTGCTGGCGATACGCTGGGCGCGGGTCTTGCGCCAGTATTTCATCGATCAGCGCACGCAAGTTGGTAGACACCTGCAATTGCTCGGCATCGTGTAACGCCTGTGTCTGCCACTGCACGGGTAGTTGATGCGGCGAGTTGTCGGCAAAGCCGCTGTTGGCCGTGGCAATGCTGTCGGCGTAGCGCAGATACGGTTTGATATCGAGCACCGGTGTGCCGTCGAGAAGATCCGCGCCGCGCAAACACAGCATTTTCCCGCCGCGTTGTGCAGGGTTGTCCACTACTCCTAGCAATTCCACCGCCGACAGACCCACGGGATTGGGACGAAAGGGGCTGCGTGTGGCAAAAACGCCGCGCGTGGTATTGCCGCCCAAGCGCGGTGGTCGCACCGCAGGTTGCCAGCCTTGTGCAGCGGTGGCGTGAAAAAGAAATGTCAGCCATAAATGCGAAAATGCTTCTATGCCCTGTAAGCACGCTGCCGTATTAAAAGGTGGCAATAATTCGAGTTGGCTGATGGCGTGCGGTGCTAAACCCGGTTGACGCGGGATGCCAAATTTTTCTCGAAACGGTGAGCGCAAGATGCCGATAGGCTGCAAGGTATACTGATCCACATAGAATCTCATTGGCTGACGATGAAAAACACCTTACCACAAACCGCGCAACTGCCTTTGCGCGCCGGCGTCTCGGCCAGCTGCATACAAGTGCCAGCGGGGAACTGGCCGACGGCGTTGGATTTTTTGTGCGAACGCTTCCCGTCTGTGAGTGAATCCGTTTGGCGTTCGCGGTTTGCGCGACAGCTGATTTTTGATGTTACAGGCAAGCCGTTAGCGCCAACGATGCCTTGTCGCTGTGGTGAGAGAATTTACTATTATCGCGAGCTGCCCAACGAAACCGTGATTCCGTTTGCGGAAACGATTTTGTATCAGGATGAACAGATTCTGGTGGCCGACAAACCGCATTTCTTGCCAGTGATTCCCTCCGGCCAGTATGTGCAGCAAACCTTGTTGGCACGCTTGCGTTGCACGACGGCTATTGCCGAATTGGTGCCGCTGCATCGCATCGACAAAGACACTGCTGGCTTGGTGATGTTTTCGGTGAATCCCGAGACGCGCAGCACTTATCAAGCCTTGTTTCGTGAGCGAAAAATCCACAAGCGATATCTGGCCGTAGCGCCCTATAAATCGGATGTGGTCTTGCCGCTGTGTTATCGCAGCCGCTTGGTGGAAGATGCACAATTTTTTCGCACCCAAGAAGTCGCTGGTGAGACTAATAGCGAAACACTGATCAAGGTGTTGGCGCAAAAAAATGCCATGGCACTGTATGACTTGCAACCGATCACCGGCAAGAAACACCAGTTGCGCGTGCACATGGCGAGTCTTGGCATACCGTTGATCAACGATGCACTGTATCCCGCAGCGCAAGAAAAAGAGGCGAAAGATTACACAAAGCCATTGCAGTTGCTGGCGAAGTCATTGCGTTTTGTTGATCCGCTCAGCGGTGAAGAACGCTATTTTGAAAGCCGCCAGCGTTTGGCGCTGTGGCCGGAACAGACAAAACCTACAGCAGTTTGAGTTGATTGCGCAGTTCAGTCACGTTGCGGCGGCTGATCGCCGGCTTGAAGTTGGTACCTTGTAAACGAATTTGGTAATGACCGGCGGGAACTTTCTCCATGCCCTCTACATGCGCCAGTGATACCAGGGCATTGCGGTGAATGCGCACAAACTGTTCGCCAAATTCTTCTTCCAGGTCGCGCAAGGGATCGTCAATCAGTACTTCGCCTTTAGTGTGGTAGACCGTGACGTATTTATGGTCGGCAACAAAGCAGCGCACATCAGCCACGGGAATGAGGATGAGCCCACTGCGGCTGCGGGCGCTGATATGGCGGCGCGCAATAGGGCGATTACTGGATGCCGCGTGGTTTTCTGTGTTGCTGGTGTTGGTGCTGGTAATTTGTAGCAGTTGTGCGCGATTGGGTTTGGTGGCCGCTTGCAGTGCGGCTTCCAGTTGCTCGCTGTTGACAGGTTTGAGCAAGTAACCCATGGCTTGAGTTTGGAAAGCTTCCAGCGCGTATTCGCCGTAAGCGGTGCAAAAAATAATGGCCGGGCGATTGTCGAGATTCATCAAATGGCGCGCCACTTCCAGGCCGTCCATGCCGGGCATACGAATATCTAGCAATAAGATATCGGGCTGCAAGGCTTCCACCTGCGCAATGGCGCGATGACCGTCTTCTGCTTCGCCCACGATTTCATGGCTGCCCATTTTTTCGATCATGCGAATCAAGCGGTCGCGCGCCAGTTTTTCGTCGTCCACCACCAGAATTTTCATGGGCGATGTCCCTCCGTGTCAGTGGCGTGTTCAGGTGGCAAAGTGAAGCTGACGGTAAAGCGTTGTGCTTCGCGCCGCACAGAAAATTGTACGCTGTTGCCGTGACGTGCGCGCAAGCGCTGTTCCAAATTGTCCAGTGCCATGCCGTTGCCGCTGCGTTTGATATTGGCGGTGTCTTCCGTGAGCGGATTTTGCACGCAGCAATACAGCTGACCGTTGTCGTCGTTCAGTTGAATATCGATCACACCGCCATCGCGCAGCGGTTGGATGCCGTGGTAGATGGCATTTTCAATCAAGGGTTGTAGACAAAAGGAAGGCACAGGGCGTTGAGGGTTGTGCAGTTGTTGCTGCCAATTGACTTGCAGGCGCGAGCCGAGGCGCAGAGTTTCAATATGAATGTAGCGTTGGCACAGCTGGATTTCCTGTTCCAGCGGCACCAGGTCTTCGGCATCAGAGAGGCTGGCGCGAAACAGTGAACTCATGTCTTCCACCACGCGTTCGGCAGTTTCCGGATCGCTGTCGATCAGGCTGGCGATGATGTTCATGCTGTTGAATAAAAAGTGTGGGCGTATGCGCGATTGCAAAGCCTGGAAGCGCGCTTGCAAGGTGGCCTGCATTTGCAGTTGTTGTTGTAAATGCAATTGCTGTTGCAAATAAAAATAGCGCAGTACCAAGCCCGATAGAATGCCGCCCACCGCCAAGTGCTGCACGATGATCCACAAGCTGCTCTGCCAGTTGGGTGTCAAATAAGACAACAGCCACTGGCCGGCGGCGGCAACGGCAGCGATGACAACGAGCAGCAGCAAAAAACACAGCGCCACGCCGGTGGTGGCGCGCAGCCGTTGCAATAGCGGCCGCAAGCGACACAGCGCCGCCGCGCCGATCAAAACGCTCCACAAAATTTCGCAAGACAGCAGGGAAAATCCCAGCCAGTCGAAGGCGGGCGGTGCGGTGTTGGCGACGGTCAGCATCAGCGCCAGCAATTGTCCGGTGAGAATCAGCGGCAGCAGCGCAGTGATATTGCAGAGATCCGGCAGATAAAAATGGCTGAGGCTGCCTGCAGATACAGGCACCGGTGTTGCGCGAGGGGAGCGGCCGTCTGACAAAGGCATACTGATATAATCTTTTCCCTGAGCAGTGCAATGTATAACCACGAACCGGAATGCCCCATGAGTGACCAGAGCAAAACAGCCAGCAGCGACGATAGCACGATTAAACCGTGGGGCGGTCGTTTCAGTGAAGCCACAGATGCCTTTGTGGAGCGTTTTACTGCCTCAGTGGTCTTTGATCAGCGCCTGTATCGACAAGATATTCGCGGTTCGCTGGCGCACGCGCAGATGCTGCACCAAAGTGGCATTTTGACGGATGCCGATTGGGCGGCGATTCGCCAGGGCCTGGAAGCGATTTTGGCGCAGATTGAAGCGGGCAGTTTTCAATGGTCGATTGCCTTGGAAGACGTGCACATGAATATCGAGGCGCGCCTGACGGACGCCATCGGTATTGCCGGCAAAAAATTGCACACCGGGCGCTCGCGCAATGATCAGGTGGCGACGGATGTGCGCTTGTATTTGCGCGATGAAATTGATGCCATCAGCAGCGAGTTGACGCGGTTGCAGCGCGGTTTGGTCGCACTGGCGGCGCGTGAGCACGCGACTATCATGCCGGGCTTCACGCATCTGCAAACTGCACAGCCGATTACTTTCGGTCATCATTTGTTGGCGTGGAATGAAATGTTGGAGCGCGATTATTCGCGACTGCAAGATTGTCGCGCGCGCTTGAACCAGTCGCCGCTCGGCGCGGCGGCATTGGCCGGCACCACCTATCCTATCGATCGCCATCTCACCGCATCACTGCTCGGCTTTGATAAGCCAACCGAAAATTCGCTGGATTCGGTGAGCGATCGCGATTTTGCCATTGAGTTTTGTGCGGCAGCAGCATTGATCACTACACACTTGTCGCGCATGAGCGAAGAGCTGGTGCTGTGGACATCGGCGCAATTCAATTTTATCCAGTTGCCGGATCGTTTTTGCACAGGTTCATCCATCATGCCGCAGAAAAAAAATCCCGATGTACCGGAGTTAGTGCGTGGTAAGAGCGGGCGCGTCAACGGCCATCTGGTGGCCTTGTTAACCTTGATGAAAGGGCAGCCCTTGGCGTACAACAAAGACAATCAGGAAGATAAAGAGCCGCTGTTTGACACCATCGACACCGTGAAAGATTGTCTGCGCGCGTTTGCCGACATGATTCCCGCCATCGAACCTAAAAAAGCAGTGATGTACGAAGCGGCGCGGCGCGGTTTTGCCACCGCGACCGATTTGGCAGATTATTTGGTGCGCAAAGGTGTGGCATTTCGCGATGCGCATGAAATTGTCGGCAAGGCGGTGGGTCACGGCGTAGCGACGGGCAAAGATCTGGCGGAAATGTCGCTAGCAGAACTGCAAAGTTTTGGCAGCATGATCGAGCAAGATGTTTTTGCCGTGTTGACGCTGGAAGGTTCCGTCAATGCGCGCAATCACATCGGCGGCACTGCGCCTGTGCAAGTGAAAGCAGCGGCGCAGCGCGCAGCAGCAAGGCTGGATGGGCGCCATTGATATCGCTGTAGTAACTCTACGGCTCCTCACGAGCAGAGCATCGTGGTCTGGTAAATACTAAATAAAGCGCGAAATTTTTGCTCGTGCATCACTGGCAAAACATGGCGAGTGACGCATGTACACAAATCCAGCGGCTGTGGAATGTGCAGCCGCTAGACTTGATGTACGAGTTGCCTGGTGTGATTACGCGTCCAGGGCTTCTGCAGGGCCAAAGAACTCGTAATGAGTTTGCGCTTCGGGAATGCCCAGTGCGCGCAGCTGCTTCTTCACTTGTGCCATGAACGGTTTCGGGCCGAGGAAGTAGGCGTCTACATCGCGGGTTTCCGGCAACCACTGTTGCAGATGCGCTTCGCTGAGGAAGCCGCTGCCGTCGCCGCTGTCGCCGACGCGCGGTTCGCTGTAGCAAATGTAGCGCTGCACTTGCGGATGCTCATCGCTGATCTGACACAGCCACTCGCCAAAACCTTGTGCGCCGGAGTGGCGAGCGCAGTGAATCACATGCACGGGGCGCTTGCTCGGCAGTGCCGCTTCCAGCATGGCCAGTGTCGGCGTAATGCCCACGCCGGCACTGATCAACACCAGCGGCTTGTCGGAGGTTTTCAGCACAAAGTCGCCAGCGGGCGGGAACAGCTCCAGTATGCTGCCTTCTTGCACGCTGTCATGAAAATAATTGGACACACGACCGCCGGGCTCGCGCTTGATGCTGATGCGATAGCTGCGACCGTTGGGCGCTGCCGACAGCGAGTAGTTGCGGCGCACTTCTTCGCCGTCGAGCACCAGGCGCACGCCGATGTACTGACCGGGCGTGAAGTCCGGCACGGGGCCGCCGTCTTCCGGAACCAAGTAGAAGGAGGCAATTTCTTCGCTTTCAGTGACTTTGCGCTCGACGCGGAAGTTCTTGCCGCCGCGCCAGCCGCCGACTTTTGCTTCATTGCTGGCGTAGACGCTCTCTTCCGCCGCGATCAACAAGTCTGCCAGTTGCTGATAGGCAGCACCCCAGGCGGCAACGACTTCATCGGTAGCGATCTCGGGGCCCAACACTTCGCGGATGGCGCGCAGCAGGCAGGTGCCCACGATGGGATATTGCTCCGGCAGCACTTGCAGCGCGACGTGCTTGTTGACGATTTGTCCGACCAGTGGGCCCAGGGCTTCCAGCTTGTCGATATGGCGGGCGTACATGAGAACGCTGTTTGCCAAGGCGCGCGGTTGTGCGCCGCTGGCTTGGTGCGCCTGGTTGAACAGGGGGCGCACTTCAGGGTATTCGTTGAGCATGATGCCGTAGAAATGCTTGGTCAGTGCTTCGCCGCCGGTTTCCAGCAGAGGAACAGTCGCTTTGATGATGGCGCGTTGTGCGTCGTTTAGCATAGTGATCTCCCAATGATTGATCGTGTAGGTGCCATTTGTATAACGCAGGATATATGCCAGGTTTTCTTTCTTTGTAAATCAATTAGTTATTGCTATTGATGTCAAAAACACACACACTAATTGCTGTGTTTATGACAATGCGATGTGCTTATGACAACGACTGACGCCACGCTGGCCGCCCTGCTGCCGCTGATGGAAGAACTGAGCCGTGAACTGCCCGATCGAGAGCGCTACCGCCGTTTGCTGCAAGTGCTGCGCGAGTTGGTGCCTTGCGATGCTGTCGCTCTGTTGCGGTTGGAAGACGAAGTGTTGGTGCCGTTGGCGGTAGACGGGCTGAGTGCAGATACGTTAGGGCG
>CAZZNL010000085.1:0-7010 GCA_964655625.1 uncultured Pseudomonadales bacterium | reverse complement strand
GTGTACGAATGGGCGGATCTCGCTGTGTGTCGCGCTGGTGCCATGACAGTTGCTGAACTCGCCTGCGCGCAATTGCCGGCGGTGTTAATTCCGCTGCCGACAGCCATTGATGATCACCAAGCCGTCAATGCGCGCTGGTTTGAGAAATCAGGTGCGGCGTGTTTGCTGCCGCAAGCGACACTGACAGCGCAACAGTTAGCAGAAAAAATTCAAGCGTGGAGTGATGATCGTGCGAGTTTGCAGGTGATGACTCGCGCAATGAAATCCTTGGCGCAGCCCGATGCTGCCAGCGTGGTGGCGAATATTTGTGAAACGATATGTATAGAGGAAAGGCAGCATGCCTGACGTAGAGGCAACAGTGGCAATGAATGTCAGTATTCCAGAAATGCGCCGCATTCGCCGCATTCATTTTATCGGGATTGGCGGTGCCGGCATGTGCGGTATTGCTGAGGTGCTACTCAATCAAGGCTATGCAGTATCGGGTTCTGATTTGCGCGAAAGTGCAACCGTGTTGCGCCTGCTGGAGTTGGGCGCCAACGTCATTATTGGTCACGCCGCAGATAATGTCAGTGATGCCGATGTGGTAGTGGTATCAACCGCCATCGATCCGAACAATCCGGAGTTGTTGGCGGCACGTGAACGCCGCATTCCGGTGGTGCGCCGCGCAGAAATGTTGGCAGAAATCATGCGTTTTCGACACGGCATTGCTATTGCGGGTGCGCATGGAAAAACCACAACGACCAGTCTAATTGCTTCTGTATTGGCGGAGGCCGGTCGCGATCCCACTTATGTTATCGGTGGCCTGCTAAATAGCTCGGGTAGCAATGCGCGTTTGGGAGGCAGCCGCTATTTGGTGGCCGAGGCCGATGAGAGTGATGCTTCTTTTTTGCATCTGCAACCCATGGTGTCAGTGGTGACGAATATCGATGCCGATCACATGGAAACGTATGGAGGGGACTTTAGAAAATTGCAGCAAACCTATGTGCAGTTTTTACACAATTTGCCGTTTTATGGTGTGGCGGTTGTGTGTGTGGATGACAAGCCTGTGTGCGAGATTTTGCCAGAAATCGGCAGACCGATTTTGACGTATGGCATGAGTGAGCGTGCGGATTTCAGAATCGTGGATATTGTGCAGGACAAAATGCAGAGCCGGTTTACCGTGTTGCGCCCAGAACACCCTGCTATCACTGCCACTATCAATTTGCCCGGTTTGCACAATGTGCAAAATGCAGCGGCGGCTATTGCTGTCGCCACTGACGAAGGTATTGCCGATGACGTCATCGTGCGCGCTTTGGAAAAGTTTCAAGGCGTAGGAAGGCGTTTTCAAGTGTACGGTGAATATCCAGTTGCCAGTGGCTCAGCCATGCTGGTGGATGATTATGGTCATCACCCACGTGAGGTGGAGTCAGTCATTCAAGCTGTGCGCAAAGGTTGGCCGGAGCGACGTTTGGTGATGGTGTATCAACCGCATCGTTATTCGCGCACGCGCGATCTGTACGATGATTTTGTGCAAGTGCTGTCAAAAGTGGATGTGTTGCTATTGCTGGATGTGTATTCAGCAGGTGAAGCGTTTATCGCTGGTGCGGACAGTCGTGCGTTGGCGCGCAGCATTCGACAACGCGGACAAGTGGATCCGGTATTTGTTGAGTCTATCGATGCAGTGCCTGCAGTCTTGGCGCCCTTGCTACAAGCGGGGGATATTGTGGTGACACAGGGTGCTGGCAATGTCGGCTCGCTGGCCGGTACCTTGGCGCGCCTGCAGTTGTGCATGCCGGCGTCGGATTCTGTAAAAGGTGGATCGCAATGAAAAAAACGCCAACTGAATTTGGCAATGTCGCAGTTTTATATGGCGGTTTGTCCTCTGAGCGCAGTATCTCTTTGAAAAGCGGTCAGGCCGTTGCCGATGCGTTAGCGCGGCAACAGGTGGCGGTGGAATTGGTCGACGTAGATGAGCGATTTCTTTCTGTATTGGCGGAGCATCAAGATGGTCGCCGCTCGCGCTGGGATCGTGTGTTTATTGCGCTGCACGGTGTCGGTGGCGAAGACGGCACCATGCAGGCTGTGTTGGATATGGCAGGCATTCCCTACACGGGTAGCGGTGTGATGGCTTCCGCGTTAGGTATGGATAAATGGCGCACGAAACTGATTTGGCAAGCGCAGGGATTGCCAACGCCAGCCTATGCCTTATTGCAAAAAAACACTGATTGGCAGTCCTGCATGACTGCGCTCGGTCACAGTGCCATTGTCAAACCTGCCTGTGAAGGTTCCAGCATCGGCATGCGCAAAGTGAGCAGTGCTGAAGAATTGCAGGCTGCCTTTATTTACGCCAGTGATTTTGCCGGTGATGTATTGGCAGAAACCTGGATCAGTGGTGCGGAATTTACGGTGGGCGTTCTCAATGGTGCAGCGCTGCCGCCCATTCGTCTGGAGACTGGGCATGCCTTTTATGATTTTGATGCCAAATATTTGAGCAATAGCACGCGTTATCACTGCCCTTGTGGTTTGACAGATGAAAAAGTGCAGGAATTGCAACGGCTGGCAGAAGCGGCATTTGCGGCCGTGGGTTGCAGTGGCTGGGGCCGTGTCGATGTGATGCAAGATGCAGCAGGAAATTTTTATCTACTGGAAGTGAATACGGTGCCAGGTATGACCGATCACAGCTTGGTGCCTATGGCAGCGCAAGCGGCGGGTTTGTCGTTTGATGAATTGGTGTTGGAGATATTGCAGGGCACGGCAGTGCATGCGTCCTATCGGAGTAAGCAGCGCAATGAGTGAACGCACACTGGGTAAATCGGGTTTTACACGCACGGCCACTGTGCCGGGTGCCGCGACGCAGCGGCGCGCGATGGTGCGTGGTTTCGGTTTATTGATTTCACAAACAGTGTTGATGTGCGTGTTGATTGCAGGCACCTATTTCTCTCTGCCTTGGCTCAAGCTGGCTTTTGATAAACCGATCCAGCGTATTCAGGTGCATGGTGAGTGGAGAATCTTGACTGAAAAAAATATTGCCGAAGTAGTTGCTATTTATCAGACCGATACTTTTTTGAGTATTGATTTGGATCGCTTGGTCAAACAACTGGAAACGCAACCGTGGATTGCGCGTGCGCGTGCGCGCCGTGAGTGGCCGAATACCGTGTCGCTTGATATTGTCGAACAGGTACCGATTGCCTATTGGGGTGACAGGGAAATGGTCAGTGCCAAAGGGCGAATTTTTGAGCACCACGGTTTGTATCAAGGGCAGCCGTTGCCGCATTTGTGGAGTGCCGTGGCCACGCCAGCGGAAACCATGAGTTATTACCAGATCTTTGAGCGTCAGCTGCAAGCGGTGAATTTACAGTTGCGTGGCATCAGTCAGAACTTGCAGGGTGATTGGGAATTGGTGTTGGACAACGGTTTGCGTGTATTGCTGGATCGTTCGGATCCTGCGGGCAGTATTCGCTACTTCGCCAGTATTTATCAGCAGGTGGTGTTGCCTGCTCAGCAGCAGGCACTAGTCGTAGATATGCGCTATCGCCATGGTGCAGCCATTAGATGGCAGCAAGTGGCAGCTGTGGCTGACCAAGATAAAGGTAATGACAGTAATGGGGGAGAGAAAATATGAGTGCGGACAACAATCGGATTGTCGCGCTAGACATCGGCACATCCAAAGTGGTGGCGCTGGTCGGTGAAATCAATGTGGATGGCGAGCTGGAAGTTATTGGTATTGGCTCGCATAAATCGACGGGCTTGCGCAAAGGCGTGGTCGTCAATATCGAATCAACCGTGCAATCCATTCAGCGGGCAATCGAGGCGGCAGAATTGATGGCGGGTTGTCAGATTCACTCTGTCTACGCGGGCATCGCCGGCAGCCATATTCGCAGTTTGAATTCGCACGGCACTGCGGCTATTCGCGACCGCGAAGTGCAGATGGCGGATATTGAGCGCGTGATCGATGCTGCGCAGGCAGTTGCCATTCCTGCGGATCAAAAAATGCTGCACATCCTGCCGCAGGAATACATCGTTGATAATCAGGAAGGCGTGCGCGAACCTTTGGGTATGTCCGGTGTGCGCCTGGAAGCTAAAGTGCATGTCGTGACTTGTGCAGTCAATGCGGCACAGAACGTGGAAAAGTGTATTCGTCGCTGTGGTCTGGAAGTGGATGAAATTATTCTGGAACAGCTGGCATCCAGTTACGCTGTGCTGACCGATGACGAGAAGGAATTGGGTGTGTGTCTGGTAGATATCGGTGGCGGTACAACCGATATTGCCGTGTTTACGGAGGGCGCAATCCGTCACACGGCAGTTATTCCTATTGCCGGTGATCAGGTGACAAATGATATCGCTATGGCCTTGCGCACACCGACACCATTTGCTGAAGAAATCAAAATCAAATACGCCTGTGCTTTGACGCAATTAACACGCGCAGATGAAATGATAAATGTGCCAACAGTGGGCGAAAGAAATACACGCGAATTATCGCGGCACGCTCTGGCAGAAGTGGTTGAACCGCGCTACTATGAGCTGTTCTCGTTGATACAGGCAGAGTTGCGCCGTAGCGGGTTCGAAGATCTGGTGGCGGCAGGAATTGTGCTGACCGGTGGTACCGCCAGAATCGAAGGGGCTGTGGAGTTGGCCGAGGAAATTTTTCACATGCCGGTACGCGTGGGGGCGCCGGCAAGCGTCAAGGGATTAGGCGACATTGTGAAAAGTCCGATCTATGCCACGGGCGTCGGGTTGCTGCAGTACGGAATGAAGCAACGGAAGGAAGGCGTTCAAGGTGTAGAGAGTGAAGAAAACCGTGCCGGTGGTGTTGTAGACAAAATAAAACACTGGATACGGAGCAACTTTTGACCGCTATGGATACTAAAGTGAAACACAATGGGGGAAATTTTATGCCGTTCGAACTGGTCGAAAACGTAGTGCAGAACGCAGTCATCAAAGTGATTGGTGTGGGCGGCGGTGGCGGTAATGCCGTGCGTCACATGATTGAAAGCAATGTCGAAGGCGTAGAGTTCATTTGCGCCAATACCGATGCCCAGGCTCTCAACAAGGCGCTGGATAACTGTACGGTATTGAAAATTGGTGGCGGCATTACCAAAGGCCTCGGTGCAGGAGCCAATCCGGAAGTTGGCCGCCAATCAGCCCTGGAAGATCGTGAGCGTATCGCTGAAGTGCTGCGCGGCGCTGATATGGTGTTCATCACCGCTGGTATGGGCGGTGGTACAGGCACAGGTGCTGCCCCGGTTGTGGCACAAGTGGCGCGCGAGCTGGGTATTCTGACCGTGGCTGTCGTGACCAAGCCTTTCCAGATCGAAGGCAAAAAACGTTTGTCTGTTGCGCAGCAAGGTCTCAACGAGCTGGCAGAAAACGTGGATTCTTTGATTACCATCTCGAACGAAAAATTATTGACGACGATGGACAAAAACAATACCACGATGTTGGATGCCTTTAAGGCCGCTAACGATGTGCTGCTCGGTGCAGTACAAGGTATTGCTGAGCTGATCATCAATGACGGCATGATCAATGTCGACTTCGCCGATGTGCGCACGGTGATGTCTGAAATGGGCGTAGCAATGATGGGAACAGGCAAAGCCTCTGGGGAAGGTCGTGCCCGCATGGCTGCTGAAGCCGCCATTCGCTGTCCGCTACTCGACAATGTCGACCTGCAAGGCGCTCGCGGTATTCTCGTCAACATTACTGGCGGCTTTGATTTGGCTATGGGCGAGTTTGAAGAAGTGGGTAATGCCATTCGTGAATTTGCTTCTGATAATGCCACGGTCGTAATCGGTACCGTGTTGAATCCAGATATTTCGGATGAGTTGCGTGTCACTGTGGTCGCGACCGGTCTGGGTCAAAAAGCTGCCCCCGCTGAAGTGAAGCCAACCAAAGTTGTGGACAACACTATCGCGCCGCCTGTGCTGACACCTGCTGTAGGCGCTACCGCTGCGCCAAATTACGAAGAACTGGATCGCCCGGCGGTTATGCGTCAGCGGGGCAATTATGGCCAACAACAGTATGGTTCTATGGACAGTGGCTACGGCGGTTCACGCGTTTCTGCTGCTGCGTGCGATGTGAGTGCTTTATCAGCTGGTCTGGCTGCGGATAAGCTTGACTATCTGGATGTTCCCGCATTTTTGCGCCGTCAGGCAGATTGATAAGCCCCATTATTAAGTCCAATTAGAGTGGTGATTCAAAGCCCCTTCTGATCTGATCGGGAGGGGCTTTTTTATGTTGGTTGGATGATGGCAATCGCTATAATGCTGCGTTCAACATCGTCGCTCGGGAGCTTTGCGTGTCCAACTCTATTTCAGCCAGTGCCTTGCCTGTTAGCACCATGACCGGACTCGATTTGGCCGGTAAACGCGTGTTGATTCGGGAAGATCTTAATGTGCCCGTGAAGAACGGCAAAATTACGTCTGATGCGCGTTTGGTGGCAGCATTGCCGACGATCCGCTTGGCGTTACAGAGTGGTGCGGCGGTGATGGTCTGCTCGCATTTAGGGCGTCCGACCGAAGGAGAGTTTTCTGCCGAGAACTCTATGCAACCGGTGGCCGATTACCTCAGCAAGGCGCTTGGCCAAGAAGTAAAACTATTGGCAGATTATTTGAATGGTGTGGAGATCAAACCCGGTGAGGTCGTGCTGTTTGAGAATGTGCGCTTCAACAAAGGGGAAAAGAAAAATAGCGACGAGCTGGCAAAGCAGTATGCTGCGCTGTGTGACATTTTTGTGATGGATGCTTTTGGTACGGCGCACCGTGCCGAAGGTTCAACACACGGTGTCGCCAAATTTGCTGCGACAGCTTGTGCCGGCCCCTTGCTGGCTGCGGAACTGGAAGCTTTGGGCAAGGCGCTGGATCAGCCGGCGCGCCCTATGGTGGCGATTGTTGCAGGATCAAAAGTATCGACCAAATTGGACGTGCTGAATTCGTTGTCAACGCTGTGTGATCAACTGATTGTCGGTGGCGGTATTGATAACTCGTTTTTGGCAGCAGCAGGTTTTAACGTCGGCAAATCGTTGTGTGAACACGATC
>CAZZNL010000084.1:0-7042 GCA_964655625.1 uncultured Pseudomonadales bacterium | reverse complement strand
GTTATACCCTGCGTGATTATGAGGGGTCGCTCTCGACACTGTGCGCAGGTTGCGGTCACGACTCTATTTCTGCCGCGATTGTGCGCGCCTGTTATGAGTTGGCAATTCAACCGCACCGTGTCGCCAAATTGTCTGGCATTGGCTGCTCTTCTAAAACGCCCACTTATTTTTTGGGTCAATCGCACGGCTTTAACTCAGTGCATGGGCGTATGCCGTCGATTGCAACCGGTGCCAATCTCGCTAACCGCGACTTGCTGTATATCGGCGTGTCAGGTGATGGCGATACTGCGTCTATCGGCATGGGACAGTTTGCACACGTGGTGCGGCGCGGCCTGAACATGGTCTATATCGTGGAAAACAATGGCTGTTACGGTTTGACCAAAGGGCAGGATTCCGCCACGGCTGATATCGGATCACTCAACAAAAAAGGTGGCGAAAACCAGTATCAGCCGATGGACTTGGTCAGCCTTGCCTTGCAGTTAGGTGCGACCTTTGTGGCGCGGAGTTTTTCCGGCGATAAGGCGCAGCTGGTGCCGTTATTAAAGGCGGCGATGTCGCATCAGGGCTTTGCCTTTATTGACGTAATCTCTCCCTGTGTCACTTTTAACAATCACAAGGGCTCTACCAAAAGTTACGAATATGTGCGTGATCATTTGGAAGCTACGGGTGCGGTGGATTTTGTGCCTATGCACGAGGAGATTGTGACCAACTATCTCGAGGGCGAAACGCAAGAAGTCACGCTGCACGACGGCTCCACCATCCGCTTGCAAAAAGCGGCTGGCGACCATGATCCGCGCGACCGTACCTCGGCACTGATGGCACAGCGCGAAGCACTGCGCAAAGGGGAAATTCTGACGGGCTTGTTGTACGTCGATCCTGAAGCCGGCGAGACCCATCAATATCTAAATACCACCAACAAGCCGCTCAATACTTTGACCGAAGTTGAACTGTGTCCTGGCAGTGCAGCCTTGGATCGGATCAACGCCAGCCTGCGTTAATTTCCTTGGTATAAGTCATCGCTTTTTTGCTCGGCACGCATTGCGTGACCGAGCATTTCTCTTGACTCATTGGCGAGCTTCTTGCAAACTTACTCGCAAGTAAGTTTCTTTCCTGTGAGTAAGTTTATGTTCAACCGGGTGTGGACAAAGAGTCGCCTCTACCGTGTGCTGTTTGGCTTTGAAGAGTGGGCCAAAAAACGTGTGTTTGGCTGCCATAGCTGTGGCCAATGTGTGCTGCGCTCCACTTCTTTGGTGTGTCCACAAACTTGCCCCAAGCAGATGCGTAACGGCCCTTGCGGTGGTTCCATGTTTGGCAAATGCGAAGTGTTTCCAGATCGGGACTGTGTGTGGACCAAGATTCACGAGCGCGCTGACCAGCAGGTGATGCAGGTTTTTGATATGAGTGAAAAAATTGTCAGAATCCAGCCGGCGGTGGATTGGTCCCTGGTGGGAACATCGGCGGTGGGCAGTATTCTGGAGGGCAAGACCGATCGCCATGGCGGCATTTTGTCGCCACATCCCGTTCCCAATCGACAGATCGATCAGTTGATCGCCAGCAGCAAGGCCTAGTGTCATGACTCCACTCAACGAAACCAGCACCCTGTATAAAAAACTAAAAGCGGGTGAGTTTGTTATTACCGCTGAACTCTCGCCGCCGAAAGTACCGGATTTGTCGCGTATTGATAAGCACTTGGAACACTATCGACAAGGTGTAGATGCGATTAATGTGCTTGATATGCCATCGGCGACCTTGCGTATGTCGTCACTGGGCACGGCAATTTATGTCAAACAACAGGGCTTGGAACCTGTATTGCAAATGACCTGCCGCGATCGCTCCAAGTTGGGTATGCAGGCGGATTTGATTTCAGCGTACGCGCACGGTATTCGCAATGTGCTGTGTTTGACCGGTGATTATGTGACGTTTGGTGATCATCCTATGTCTAAGCCGGTGTATGACATGGATTCAACCAATGCCATCATGATGGTCAATCAGCTGCGTCGCATGGGTAAAGCGTACGGTGGTGGCGCGATTGCCGATTCTGCAAAAGAAGAACCCTTCAAAATGCAGTGGTGCATCGGTGGTGCGGCGAATCCGGCGGGCAACAAACCGGAACATTTGGCGCGTCATATGGCGAAGAAAGTGGCTGCAGGTGTGGATTTTCTGCAGACACAGCCGGTATACGATCTGGATGTATTTGATAAGTGGTGGAAGGCGCTGGAGCGTGAAGGCGTAACAAAAAATACAGCAATTTTGCCGGGCATCCTGCCGCCACGTTCGTACAAAGGCTTGGAGTTCATGATGCAGCATGTGCCTGGTATCTGGGTGCCGCCCCAAGTGGCCAAACGCATACAGCAGGCACAAGATCAGAAGCAGGAGGCTTTGGATCTGGCGTTAGAAACCATGCGCACTATCAAAGAACGGTATCCGATTGCCGGTTTTCATCTTTATCCCTTGGCGTGGACAGAAAATGTGCCGTACATACTCAAGGAACTGGGTTTGCTGCCGCGCGAGCAGGCACCTGTCGCCGCCGCGTCGTAATGGGTGCAGTGGGTGGTGGTGACGTGTATTGATTATGAGTGCAAGAAAGCATTTAGTCGCCATTCAATATCTGCGCGGTATCGCAGCAATAGCTGTCGCGTTGGCGCATATTGCGGGTTTGCAGCATAGTTTGGCGCCAAACGAAAAGCCTGTTCTGCACGAATTTGCCGGCTTTTGGGGTGTGGATATTTTCTTCGTTATCAGTGGTTTCATTATCGCGTATATCACGCGTGAGGTAATGCCTGGCTGGCGCTCATCCTGTGTGTTTATGTTTAAGCGCTTGGTAAGAATCGTGCCCGCTTACTGGTGTTTCACTGTGTTGATCTATTTTGCTGATACGCAGCACTGGTTTAGTGATCAGAAGAATACAACTAACTTGGCGCTTTTGTTGAAAAGCTTGTTTTTTATCAAGCCGGGATTTCCATTGTTGTTCGTGGGGTGGACGTTAACATTGGAAATGTTTTTTTATCTGGTTTTTTCAATCAGTCTATGGCGGTTTTTTCCTGGTGGTCGCGTAGCGGTAGTGGCACTTGTGTTCTCGGTATTGGCTGGACTTTCTTTTTTGGTTGATAGCCAGCAGCGCTATTTTGTTTTTTTTACGCAGCCCGTTATTTTAGAGTTTGTTGTGGGGATGTTGCTCGGTTATGTCTATCCGCATTCATGTAAGGCGATAGGGATGATTGCTGGTCGAAGTGTGCTACTGGTTGGGGTGATGGGATTATTGGTGATCACATTCGCATTGCCTGTTGACACATTGGTTGCGCAGCGTGTGATTTGGTGGGGAATTCCGGCGGTGTTAATTGTAGCTGGCGCCTTGCACGCTGGGTTGGCGACTGGCTGGCGCACGCTGCATGCTGCTGGCGAAGTGTCATATTCCCTGTATCTGTGCCATATGCCTTGCGCATATGTTTCGGCAGTCATTGTGAGGCATTATTTTGAAAATTCTTCGATATTTTTGAGCGCTTATTTGGTTATTGCTATTGGCTTAACAGTTGTTACTGCGGTGGTGTCATGGTGGTTGCTGGAACGAATGCCACAGCAGCTATTGAGACGTTATTTGCGTGGTGAGCCGGTATAACAATGGACGGTCAAGTAGTTGTCAGTGTCGCACCTAACCGATTGGAAGGTTATCGCTATCGTTTGGATCGCGACAGTGTGCTCAATTTTATGGGTTACGGTGATCCATCCAAAGCGCGTAAACCGGTGTTGAAAGTGCTCGACGAGCAGTTGGCTCGTGCGATGGATTTTGCTGAGCCGTGGGCGACGTGTGTCGAAGTGCCGCTGTGTGGCATCGACAATGACAAAATTCACCTCAAGCACGGCCTTGAGCAAGTGGTACTGCACAGCGAGCAGTTGCCCAAAATTTTGCGTCATGCTGAAGCGGTAGTGATTTTGCTGGCCAGTGCGGGCGACCCGGTGACACAAGAATCCAAACGATTGATGGCTGAAGGTAAAACGGGTCAGGCATTGGCGATGGATGCTATCGGCTCGGCCATGGTTGTGGAGTGCATGAAGGCGCTAACGGATCAGGTGGCAGCCGAGGCGCAGCAGCGCGGTTATGGCACGACATTGCGGGTGGGCCCCGGGTACACCGGTTGGCATTTTGGCGATCAGGCTATCCTGTTTCGTTTTTTTGAGGGTTGTCGTCAGCTGCCTGTGACCATGAGTGACGGCATTATGATGCGCCCGCAGAAATCTTTACTGGGTATGGTGGGGTTGAACCCTGGTGCCAGGAATGCCCCGGAGATCGAACCTTGCAGGCTGTGTGATCTGAAGAATTGTGCCATGCGCAAAGCACCATTTAGGGGCGCAGCGGAATAAGCGGATTGCCCATATTGATGTCGCTGATCTTGCCCTAAAATGTCGCGCAATTTACGGAGAGTTTATTGATGAGTCGTCCAAACACCGCCACCTTGTTGCTGCGCTGCCCAGACCGCAAGGGCTTGAACGCCGCGATTGCCAATTTATTGCTGCGCAACAATATTAATATTCTGGATGCGCAGCAGCATACCGATGAGCAGCACAATATATTTTTTCATCGGGTTTATTTTGATGTGTCCGAGTTGTCGGTGAGCCGAGAAGATTTTCATGCACAGCTGGCGACAGAGTGTGAAAAGCACGGTATGGACTGGAGCTTGTCATTCGCAGACAAGAAAAAGCGAATGGCGATTTTTGTGTCCAAGTATGAGCACTGCATTTATGACTTGCTGTTGCGTCACAAAGTGGGGGAGTTGAATTGCGATATTCCCTTGATTATTTCTAATCACGAAGATGTTCGTTATTTTGCCAATGTATTTAATATCCCGTATTACGTTTTTCCTATTACCAAAGAGAATAAGCGCGAACAGGAAGATAAAGAAATTGCGCTGTTGCGAGAGTATCAAATTGATCTGATTGTCATGGCGCGGTACATGCAGGTGCTGTCAGATGAAATGATTTCGCAGTTCCCTAACCAGATTATCAATATTCACCACTCAACATTGCCTGCTTTCAAGGGGGCGAAGCCTTATCATCAGGCATTTGAGCGCGGTGTGAAGTTAGTGGGTGCCACAGCGCACTATGCCACAGCGGATCTCGATGAAGGGCCTATCATTGCACAAGGAGTAGAAGGCAGTTCACACGAAGACACCGTAGATGATCTGGTGCGCAAAGGCCGTGATATTGAGCGCGTGACATTGGCGCAAGCGGTGCAGGCGCATTTGGAAGATCGCATTATTGTTTACGGTAGACGCACAATCGTTTTTTAATTTCATTACAAATCAGCCGAGGTGTTTATGAGTTCAAGACTGGATGGGAAAGTAGCAATTGTGACAGGGGCTGCCAGCGGTATTGGTCGCGGCACTGCGGAGTTGTTGTTGCAGCACGGCGCCAAGGTGGTTATCGCCGACCTTAATGAAGAAGGTGGTCGAGCTGCTGTTGCTGAATTAGGGGGTAATACACGATTTTTCAGATGTGACGTTACCAATGAAGACAGTGTTAAAGCGATGGTCGATTTTGCTGTCAGTGAATTCGGTCAGCTGGATATTATTCACAACAATGCGGGGGCTTTCGGCGCACGCGGTACTGTTGAAGAAATCTCGGTAAAAGATTTTGACTTTACATTTGCCTTGTTGGTGCGCTCAGTATTTTTGGGCTGTAAATACGCGGCGATACAAATGCGCAAGCAGGGCACGGGTGGCTCTATCATCAATACGGCCAGTATTTCAGCCACCACGCCAGGCTATGGCCCGCACATTTATCAAGCCGCGAAAGCCGCTGTGTTGCAGTTGTCGAAAACATTCGCGCTGGAATTGGCGGAGCAAAAAATTCGCGTGAACTGTGTGTCGCCAGGTGGGGTGTATACACCCTTGGTGGGCAGTGCTATTGGTTTGGATCCAGAAACCACCAAGAAAGTGGGCGAAGGTATGGGGGCGACACTGCCAATGAACCGCCCTGGTTATCCTCTGGATATTGCGCGCGGTGTTCTGTTTTTTGCGTCCGAAGATTCGGAATACATTATTGGTCAGAACATGATTATTGATGGTGGTGAATCTTTGGGTAAAAAATTCAAAGATCAAGGCATTCACTGATCAGAGGGGATGCGACAAAAAAGCCACCTGCGGGTGGCTTTTTTGTGGGTCAATAATCGTAACCGGCTTCCCAATTATTTTCTTCGGCCACCGAGCTGAAAAAATCATCTTCTTCTTGCTCATTCTCGTCATCGGCCCAGAAATCATTTTCTTCGTCTTCTATCGCTTCGTCTGCGATGACATTGCCTTCCATATCTTCAATTTGGAAGCCGTCGGCGGTTTCGTAGCTTTCTTCGGCGTGCTTTTTGCGCTTGGCCATGGCATCACTCCTGAATATAGGTGCTGTTCAATTGTGGCAGAATAGCCGTTCGGCAGTAAAAATCCAGCGTGTAGGAGCATGAAATGGCAGATGTCAAAGTTACCTATTGGGATGATATTCCCTGTTCGGTCATGGTGAGAGAGGGGCGAGGTGAGCGTTTCAATATCCAGCTGCCCAAGATGTTTATGGTGACGGTGGATGCAGTTGCCATGAAAATGGGCGCTACCAATGCGGAAGACTACGCCAAGCATTTTCGTGTGGAAAAATCGGAGCGAGAGGGCGATCCGGCAGCGCTCGCACAACAGATTGCCGACGAACTGACAGCGCAGTACACACGCGAATGGCTGTGGGCGCGGCGCGATAAAGCAGGGCTGGATGCGATGGCGCAGCAGCAAGCTGAAGCAGATGCAAAGGAGTAGGCCATGCACAGCATGACGGCCTTTGCGCGGCAGGAATGTAGCGCAGCTTGGGGCTCTCTGGTGTGGGAGATTCGCTCGGTCAATCATCGCTACCTGGAGCCGGGTTTCCGGCTGCCGGAAACTTTTCGCTTTCTGGAATCGGAGTTGCGAGAACGATTGCGCAAGCAATTTCAGCGCGGAAAAGTGGATTGCACGTTGCAGTACCATCCGGCAAGTTTTTGCGGTGAAGTGTCCATTGATGTCGAGCTGGTTAAGTC
>CAZZNL010000083.1:0-7065 GCA_964655625.1 uncultured Pseudomonadales bacterium | reverse complement strand
CGATGAGGTGATCACGCCTGCCGGTACGCCGGGTATCTATGGTGTGGTGCATTTCAAGAATCGCGCTGTGGGGGTGGTGCCGCTCGATGAAGCGGGACAGGTGTATTTGGTCAAGCAGTTTCGCTACACCTTGAACCAGTACAGCATCGAAATTCCAGAGGGCGGCTCGCCCTTGGGGGAGTCGCTGCTGGCAACGGCACAGCGCGAGTTGCGGGAGGAGACCGGCTTGCAGGCGCGCGAATGGGCGCATCTGCTGGATTTGCATACCTCAAATTCGGTGACTGACGAGAGCGGGGCGATTTTTTTGGCGCAAGGTTTGGAGCAGGGAGAGATGGCGCTGGAATCCACAGAAGATATCGAGGTGCTGCGCATGCCGTTGGATGAAGCGGTGCAGTGGATTTTTGCCGGAAAAATCACCGATTCTTTGAGTGTAATGGGTCTGTTGGCGGTGGCTTATCGGCGACAAATGGGCATTTTGTAAAAAATTTACCTATACTGGCCGCCATGCTATTGCTTGATGAGAGGTGCTGGTAGTGGACGATATCGATCCGCAGGAAACCCGGGAATGGCTGGATGCCATGGAGTCATTGGTGCGTCATGGTGGCCGTGAACGCGCTGCTTTTATTCTGTATACCTTGGCGGCCAAAGCCTATGAGCAGGGTTTGAAACTGCCTTCGGCCATCACTACGCCGTATCGCAATACCATTCATTTCACGGAAGAAAAGCGCATGCCTGGCGATGTGTTTATCGAACGCCGCATCCGTTCGCTGATCCGCTGGAATGCGATGGCGATGGTGATGCGCGCCAATAAGCACGACAGTGGTCTGGGTGGGCATATCGCCACGTTTTCTTCGGCGGCGATGTTGTACGACATCGGTTTCAATTATTTTTTTCGCGGCGGTGAAAAAGCCGACTTGATTTATTACCAGGGCCACAGTGCGCCGGGTATTTATGCGCGTTCCTTTCTGGAGCGCCGTTTGACGGAAGAGCAAATCAATAATTTTCGCCGCGAAGTGGAGGGCAATGCGCTGTCATCCTATCCTCACCCGTGGTTGATGCCGGACTATTGGCAATTTCCCACAGTGTCGATGGGTTTGGGGCCGATACAAGCCATCTATCAAGCGCATGTGATGAAGTATCAGCAGAAGCGTGGGCTGGTCGATCACGGCGATCGCAAAGTGTGGGCTTTTCTCGGTGATGGGGAATGCGACGAACCGGAATCGCTGGGTGCGATTTCTCTGGCTGGGCGCGAGAAATTCGACAATCTGATTTTTGTCATCAATTGCAATTTGCAGCGTTTGGATGGGCCGGTGCGCGGCAATGGCAAAATCATTCAGGAGTTGGAAGGCAATTTTCGCGGTGCGGGTTGGAACGTTATCAAAGTGCTGTGGGGAAGGCATTGGGATCCGCTGCTGGAAAAAGATAAAAGCGGTTTGCTGCAAAAGCGCATGGATGAAGTGTGTGACGGTGAATTGCAAAACTACAAAAATGCTGGCGGCGCTTACACGCGCGAGCATTTTTTCGGCAAGTACCCGGAGCTGTTAAAGCTGGTTGAGGATATGTCGGATAACGACATCGCGGAATTGAATCGCGGTGGCCATGATCCTTACAAAGTGTATGCCGCGTATTGGGAAGCGGTGAATAACAACGGCGGTAAGCCGACGGTGATTCTGGCGCAGACGGTGAAAGGCTACGGCATGGGTGCGGCCGGTGAAGCTACCAACGATACGCACGGTGTGAAAAAGCTGGATGAAAAAAGCTTGTCGTCGTTTCGCGATCGCTTTGATATTCCACTGAGCGATGAGGAGCTGGAGACCATTCCGTTTTATCTGCCGCCGGAAGACAGTCCAGAAATGGAATACATGCGTGAACGCCGCGCGGCACTCGGCGGTTATTTGCCGGCGCGTCGTCGCCAGTCTGCATCGTTACCCGCGCCACCACTGACCGATTTTGAGCCGGTGTTGGCAGGCAGTGGCGGTCGTGAAATTTCGACGACGATGGCCTTTGTGCGCTTGCTGTCGATCTTGGTAAAAGACAAGCAGGTGGGCGGTCGGATGGTGCCTATCGTGCCAGACGAAGCGCGCACTTTCGGCATGGAAGGTATGTTCCGTCAGTTGGGTATTTATTCATCGGTAGGGCAGAAATACACGCCCGTTGATGCAGGGCAGATGCTCTACTACAAAGAATCAGAACAGGGGCAAATTCTGGAAGAGGGCATCAATGAAGCTGGGGCGATGGCGGCGTGGATGGCTTGTGCCACATCGTACAGCACGCACGATTACCCGCTGGTGCCGTTTTTTATTTACTACTCCATGTTCGGTTTTCAGCGCGTGGGTGATTTGGCGTGGGCAGCGGGTGATAGCAGTTGTCGCGGCTTTTTAATCGGCGCAACAGCCGGGCGCACTACCTTGGCGGGCGAAGGCTTACAGCATCAAGACGGACATAGTTTGATACTGGCAGCGAGCATTCCCAATTGCGTCAGTTATGATCCCTGTTATGCCTATGAAATGGCCGTCATCATCCAGCGCGGTTTGGTGGAGATGCTGGAAGAACAAAAAAATCGTTACTACTACATCACCGCGATGAATGAAAACTATGTGCAACCGGCCATGCCTGCCGGTGTGGAAGAGGGCATTATTCGCGGTATGTATTGCTTGCAGCGCGAAGACGATGCACAAGTGCAGTTGTTGGGTTCTGGCACTATTTTGCGCGAAGTGGAAGCAGCAGCGGTGTTGCTCAAAGAACAGTTCAATATCAAAGCGTCGATCTGGAGTGTGACCAGTTTCAATGAGTTGCGTCGCGACGGTTTTGATGTGGAGCGCTGGAATCGTTTGCATCCCACGTCGCCGCCGCAGTTGCCGTATGTCACGGCTTTGTTGCGCGATACGCAAGGCCCGGTGGTGGCGGCGACCGATTACGTGAAAATGTATGCCAGTCAGATCAGTCCATGGGTGCCGCGCCGCTATGAAGTGCTGGGCACGGACGGTTTTGGGCGTAGCGATGTGCGTTCACAACTGCGCAAACATTTTGAAGTGGATCGCCACCATATTGTGCTGGCGACACTGCACGCTTTACAAAAAGATGGCGCGTTGTCTGCTGACGTGGTGGAGAAAGCGCGTGTCGATTTTAATATTCCGGCGGATAAACAGCCGCCTCTATACAGCTGACAGGTGATGTTGTGGCAAAAGAATCGGTAGCGATACCCGATCTCGGCAACGCCGATGATGTGGATGTGATTGAGTTGTGTGTAAAACCGGGCGATGTGGTGGCCGTTGAGCAGTCGTTGGTGGTGTTGGAAAGCGCCAAAGCGACGATGGAAGTGCCGAGCACAGTGGCCGGTACGGTGGTGGCGCTGACGGTAAAGGTCGGTGACAAAGTAAAAAGCGGTTCCATCGTGGCAGAAATTGAGTCAGCTGCCAGCGGCGCAGCAGTGACTGCGTTGGCGAAAGAGACTCCGCCTGCTGTGGCTGTGCAGGCCGTTGCAGCAGAAAAAAACGAATCCACAAAATCTGAAACACGAAAAGCTGAAGCACAAAAAGTTGAAGTGCAAAAAGTTGAAGCGCAAAAAATTGAAGCCAAACATGCTGATGCGCCGATTTATGCGGGGCCGGCAGTGCGCCAGTTAGCGCGCGAGTTGGGCGTTGAATTGCGCGACGTTACCGCCACTGGTGCGCGTGGCCGCATGACGCAAGATGATGTGCGCCGTTATGTAAAACACTTGGTGGGAAAAATGGCGACGCTGAGTGAATCAGCAGCACAGGGCAGTGGTATTCCTGCTGTGCCCGCCGTGGATTTCAGCAAGTTTGGTGCTGTGGAATTGCTACCGATGACGCGCATTGACAAAATCACGCGCGACAATATGCATCGCGCCTGGTTGAATGTGCCGCATGTCACGCAGTGGGATGAAGCGGATGTCACGGATCTGGAAGATTTTCGCAGTGACATGAAAGCCGATATGGAAAAGCGCAAAGTGAAGTTGACGCCCTTGGCTTTTTTGTTGAAAGCGGCGGCCAATGCCTTGCGGGAAAATCCTAAATTCAATCGTTCACTGCATGAAAATGGCGAAAGCTTTGTGCAAAAACACTACATTCATATTGGCATTGCGGTCGATACGCCAATGGGTTTGATGGTGCCAGTGATTCGCGATGTGGATAAAAAAGGCTTATGGGATTTGGGAGCAGAAATTGCGCAAATGTCGGAAAAGGCGCGCAATGGCAAGTTGATGCCCGCCGATATGCAGGGCGGTTGTTTTACTATTTCCAGTTTGGGCGCCATCGGCGGCAATGGCTTCACGCCCATTATCAATACGCCGGAGGTGGCGATATTAGGCGTTTCCAAAACTCAGGTTAAACCGGTGTGGAATGGCAAAGAATTTGTGCCGAAAAAAATGTTGCCGCTGACGCTTTCCTATGACCATCGCGTGATTAACGGCGCCGATGCCGGACGCTTTTTCACTTTTCTGGTGGAAGAAGTCTCCGATATTCGCCGTTTGGTGCTGTAACGCTTTAGCGATTCAAGAGCTGTGCAGCTTCTTTGGCGAAGTAGGTCAGGATGGCGTCAGCACCGGCGCGTTTGAAAGCCAGTAGTGATTCCAATATCACCGCTTCGCGCGCCAGCCAGCCATTTTCAAAAGCGGCACAGTGCATCGCATATTCGCCGCTGACTTGATAAACAAAGGTTGGCACTTTGAGTTCGTCTTTGACGCGGCGCACAACATCCAAATAGGGCATGCCGGGTTTCACCATGATGATGTCTGCACCTTCGGCAAGATCCAGCGCGCATTCGTGCAGGGCTTCGTCGGTGTTGGCCGGATCCATCTGGTAGCTGTATTTATTGCCTTTGCCGAGATTGCCGGCAGAGCCGACAGCATCGCGAAACGGGCCGTAATAGCTCGATGCGTATTTGGCGGAATAAGCGAGGATGGCAGTGTTGGCAAAGCCGTTGCTTTCCAATACGCGGCGTACAGCGCCGATGCGGCCATCCATCATGTCAGACGGTGCTACCACATCAGCACCGGCCACGGCATGCGAGAGCGCCTGTTTCACCAACGCTTCAACGGTTGCGTCATTCAGTACATAGCCGTGCTTGTCGATCAAACCGTCTTGGCCGTGCGTGGTGAAAGGGTCGAGCGCTACATCGGTAATGATGCCCAGTTCCGGCACGGCATTTTTCAGTGCTTTTACTGCGCGCTGTGCCAAACCGTCAGGGTTCCAGGCCTCGCGGGCATCCAACGATTTCGCTGTCGCCGGTGTGACTGGAAATAACGCAATGGCAGGAATGCCGAGCTTGTGCAGTTGCTTGGCTTCTTTCA
Organism: uncultured Pseudomonadales bacterium; assembly: GCA_964655625.1. Lineage (GTDB taxonomy): Bacteria > Pseudomonadota > Gammaproteobacteria > Pseudomonadales > UBA7239 > UBA7239. The sequence goes on along the minus strand of CAZZNL010000083.1, from coordinate 1,754 downwards.
CCAGTAAATCGATCGACAGCCGCTCGATGCCTGGCATAGAGGCAATCGTTTCGCGTTGATTTTTTCCTTCCAGTACAAACATCGGATAAATCAAATCTTTCACGCTCAGTGCATTTTCGCGCACCAAATCGCGTGCAAATGTAGTGGCGCGCAAACGACGTAGACGAGTGTGAGGAAAAGGTGCGCGAGTGTGCTGGAATGCCATGCGTGATTCCTCTACTGAGGGCGAGCCAAGGTGGAAAAAACTTTTTCAGCAGCACGAACGGTTGCATCAATATCTTCATCCGTGTGTGCGCTGGATAAAAACGCCGCTTCGTAACTGGCGGGTGCCAGATACACACCTTCGCCAAGCATGGCGTGAAAAAATTGGTTGAAACGTTGCGTGTTGCACGCCATGACTTGTTGGTAATTGGTGATGGTTTTTTCTTCGGTAAAAAATAGGCCCCACATGCTCCCGACATGGTTGCTGGTTATGGGTATGCCAGCTTGTGCAGCGGCAACTCGCAATCCGCGAACCAGTTTTTCTGTTTTTGCGAACAGCGGTGTGTAGAAACCCGGTTGGCTGATGAGATCGAGAGTCGCAAGACCGGCTGCCATCGCAACGGGGTTGCCTGATAAGGTTCCCGCTTGATAAACAGGGCCAAGCGGCGCGATTTTTTCCATGATGGCGCGTTTACCGCCGAAAGCGCCGACGGGCATGCCGCCGCCGATAACTTTCCCCAAACAAGTGAGATCGGCTTCGATACCGTAATAGCCCTGCGCACCTTGCAAACCGAGGCGAAAGCCGGTCATTACTTCATCAATAATCAACACGCTGCCGTATTTTGTGCACTGTTCGCGCAGTGTTTCTAAAAAGCCCGGCAGCGGTGGAATGCAGTTCATATTGCCGGCGACAGGTTCAACAATTACGCAGGCAATTTGTTCGCCCCATTGCGTAAATGCTTCGCGCACACCATCGGCATCGTTGTAGGTGAGTGTGAGTGTGTGGTCAGCCAGTGCAGCGGGAACACCGGGTGAGCTGGGTACACCTAGCGTGAGAGCGCCACTGCCCGCTTTGACCAATAGCGAATCCGAATGGCCGTGATAACAGCCTTCAAACTTGATGATTTTGTCGCGGCCGGTATAACCGCGTGCGAGGCGAATGGCGCTCATGGTGGCTTCAGTGCCGGAGCTGACCATGCGCACCAAATCCATGTTGGGCATGATGGAACAAATTTTTTCCGCAAGAGTAATTTCGATCTCCGTTGGCGCACCAAAACTTAAACCGCTGCGCATTTTCTTCTCAACGGCTGCCAGTACATTCGGATGAGCATGACCGGCAATCATCGGTCCCCAGCTCAACACATAGTCGATATAGCGTTTGTCATCGGCATCCCACAAATAAGCGCCTTGTGCGCGCTCAATAAAAACGGGGGAGCCACCCACCGCGCGAAAGGCTCTCACGGGTGAATTGACGCCGCCGGGAATCACGCGAGCTGCTTGTTCAAAGAGTGTTTCGGAGCGTGTCATGTGTTTCTCTGCCAAGAAGTTTCCGAGCTGGATGTTCTCGGAAAATGTGATAGATCGTGATAGGCGCGCGCTTGGGTGGCAATGTCTGCAGCAGTGAACAGGTCACCGACCACCGCCAGCATATCGGCACCAGCTGCCAGTACGCTGGCTGCATTATCCAGCGTAATACCACCTATCGCCACAATGGGAATGTGCAGTTGCTGCCTGGCTTGATGCAGCACAGATAAATCTGCAGGTGGCGCAGA
>CAZZNL010000082.1:2980-7101 GCA_964655625.1 uncultured Pseudomonadales bacterium | reverse complement strand
GGATACACTGCTACCCATTATTATCGAATCCGAACACTCACGCTTTCCGGTATTGGGCAGCACACCGGATCAGATTGTCGGCATATTGCTCGCCAAGAAATTACTGCCGCTGATTCTGAAAAGCAAAGATAACTTCCAGATCGAAGAATACTTGCACCGCGCCAACGTTATTCCTGAGACCAAACGCATCAGTGAATTACTGCGCGAATTCCGCTTGAATCGTTACCACATGGCCATCGTGGTGGATGAATACGGCAATGTTGCCGGACTGGTGACGATTGAAGACGTACTCGAAGAAATTGTCGGCGATATTGAAGACGAAACGGATATCGAAGAAGACGAGCGTTTTATTCGCCCTCTCAGTGGCAGAGACTATCTGGTCAAGGCACTGACACCGATTGAAGATTTCAACGCCGTATTTGGCGTCAATTTTTCCGATGCTGAATTTGACACCATCGGCGGCATTGTTCTGCACGCCTTCGGTCACTTACCGCGCCGCAATGAAACCACCACCATCAACGACTTCAACTTTCGCGTAATCAACGCCGATAAACGCCAAATTCACATGCTGCGCGTGAGCTTGCCACCAGACGATGCCGTTGATGAGTAAACTCGAAAAATTACATTTTCAGCAAGTTGCACGGGGCAAACTCGGCGACGGCGCCATGCTCTTAGCCGGTGCCACGCTGCCATTAGCACTTGCGCCTTTTGACTGGTGGTGGTTCGCACCGCTGCCACTGCTCGCGTATTTATTTTTTTCTCACCATATCACCCGTTCGCGCCGCTACTGGCGCAGTTTTCTGTTTGGTTTGGGCAGTTACGGCACCGGGGCCTCATGGATTTATGTCAGCGTGCACGATTACGGCCCTGCACCGGCACCGCTGGCAGCCACACTCATTTTTTTATTTGCCTGCGGCATGGCGCTGTTATTTCTCTTGCCCATGCTGTGTTGGCACCGTTTTTTTCAAGACAGACGGCTGGGTATTGCCTTGGGGTTTCCCGTCTGGTGGATGCTCGATGAATGGTTTCGCAGTTGGATTTTTACCGGCTTTCCCTGGCTGTTTATCGGTTACAGCCAGACTGAAACCTGGTTGGGCAACTGGGCTCCCGTCACCGGCGTCTACGGCATCAGTTTTTTACTCGCACTGTTTGCCGCCACACTCTATGTCAGCATCCAGCAACGCAAACTGTCCAAATTGTTTTTATGTAGCATCTTGTTGTGCAGTATCGGCAGCATCAGTCTGGCAACAGTGCAGTGGACGCAGGCTGTACCCGGACTGCAACAAACGTTTGCCTTGGTACAAGGCAATGTACCGCAACAACTGAAATGGAAACCGGAACAGCGCGAAGCCATTCGCGCACTGTATTTTGATGCCAGCCTGCCACTGTGGCAAAAAGATGCGCTAGTGGTCTGGCCTGAAGCGGCGATTCCAGAGCTGTACACACCAGAACACAGTTTTTTCACTCGTGTGCGCCAACAATTAGCGCACAGCAGCAGCGCCTTAATTACCGGCATTCCCACCGTGCATTACGATGCCGATGACCAGCCCTACTTTCATAACAGCATTATCGGTTTGGGTGCAGCCTCTGGTATCTACAACAAACAACGCTTAGTGCCTTTTGGCGAATACGTGCCCTTGGAAGCCTGGTTAAAAGATCTGCTCGACTTTTTCAAAATGCCGATCTCTGATTTTCGCGTCGGCGCGGCAGACCAAGCCAATATCAACAGCGGATTATTGCGCATCGCTTCCAGCGTCTGTTACGAAGTGGCCTACCCTGAGTTAGTCGCTCGACAGGCGAGCAACGCCGACATACTGCTCACCGTCAGCAATGACACCTGGTTCGGTGCCTCAATCGGTCCACACCAGCATCTGCAAATGGCACAAATGCGCGCCAGAGAAAATGCGCGTGAAATGTTGCGCGCCACCAGCAATGGCATTTCTGCACACATCAATGCCTACGGAAAAATAGTGGCACGCTCGCCACAGTTTGAACGTTATATTTTGCAAGGCACGGTACAAGCACGCCAAGGGCAGACGCCCTACGAACGCTTCGGCAACTATCCAATGCTATTGCTGTGTGCGCTGCTACTCGTTTTACTGCTGACGCTCAGGAAAGCACCGCAGTAACCGATTTGCTCGCCACTTCAAAGACGTCAGGTGAACGTTTGCCGCTATCGAGTATACGCTGCAATTCCGCGCGCATTTTTTCGCTATTCAGCGGCGGCATTTTTTGCCAGCGCGTCAATGGCGCCAACAGACGCGCAGCAATCTGCGGATTGATCGCATCCAGCTCAATCACTTTGTCGGCCAAAAATTGGTAGCCGCTACCGTCTTCGGCGTGAAAGTGAGCGTGATTTTGGCCGCAAAACACGCCGATGACTGCGCGTACCTTGTTCGGGTTACGAAGATCAAACGCCTCGTGCGTCAGCAACGCTTTTACGCGCTCCAATGCACCTGGCAGCGGACACGCCGCCTGCCATTGCAGCCAGAGATTGACCGCCAGCTGTTCGTTTTGCCAACGGCGATAAAAAATGCGCAGCGCTTTTTCACGCACAGGCGCCACAAAATCGGCATCGCAGCAAATTAAAGCCTGCAGCGCAGCACTAGCATCTGTCATATTGGCGGCATTGTTGTATTGATCCAGACAAATTTGCGCCTGCTCTTTTTCATTCAGCAGCATCAAATAAGACAGTGCAATATTTTTCAAACTGCGCGACGCAATCGCAGTGGCAACCGGCTGATACATCGCAGTGGAATGATGACGGGTATACGCAGCCTGCAACTCGCGACGCAACTCGTGAGCCAGAGTGCGCCGAGCAAACTGACGCGCTTGATGAATCGCTTGCGGATGCACCATCTCTGCTTGCTCAGCCAAATAACTTTCCGAGGGCAACTCTAACATCAGCGCCACCATCGCTGGATCCAGGCTCGTATCCTGCAATAACACACGAAAAGCGGCGATCAATTTGCTATCCAACTCTAAGGGCTGCTGCGCCAGTATTTTTCTCACCAACTTCTGCAACACCTGCACACCCAGTTGCTGCGCAGCATCCCAACGATTAAAACCATCGCTATCGCGACTCATCAGAAAAGCCAATTCATCACTGGTATACGGATAATCCAGTTTCACTGGCGCTGAAAATCCGCGCAACAGCGACAACACCGGTTTTTCTGCCACCTGCTCAAACACAAATTGTTGTTCGCGCTCAGTGATCTCCAACAAGCACTCCGTGTTATCTGCCGTTTCCGTATCAGCCATTTGGCCGCGCAGTTGCAAAGGCAAGCCGCCAGCTTCACCCAACAAACTGATCGCCAAGGGAATATGAAACGGCGCTTTGTGCTCCAACTCCGGCGTGGGAGGACAACTCTGCTTCACCGTCAAACTGAGTGTTTTGTCTTGGGCGTTGTATTCACTGCGCACCTGCAACAGCGGCGTACCGGCCTGCGTGTACCAACGGCGAAACTGCTGCAAGTCGCGACCAGAAACCGCCTCCATTGCCGCCAGAAACTCTTCTATAGTGACAGCCTGGCCATCATGGCGTGCAAAATACAAATCCGTGGCTGCGCGGAATTGTGTCGGCCCCAGCAAACGGTGCAGCATGCGCACCACTTCCGCACCTTTTTCGTAAACCGTTGCCGTATAAAAATTGGAAATTTCCATATAAGACGGCGGCTGCACCGGATGCGCCATCGGGCCGGCATCTTCTGCAAACTGCGCGGTGCGCAATAAATTCACTTCCTCGATGCGCTTGACCGTGCGCGAGCCCATATCAGCTGAGAACTCACTGTCGCGAAAGACGGTGAAACCTTCCTTCAAACTCAGCTGAAACCAATCGCGACAAGTTACCCGATTGCCAGACCAATTGTGAAAATACTCGTGTGCCACCACGGCTTCTACACGCTGAAAGCCTTTGTCTGTCGTGACTTCCGCACGCGCCAACACACAGGAAGTGTTAAAAATATTGAGGCCTTTGTTCTCCATCGCCCCCATATTGAAATCATCCACGGCGACGATCATGTAAATATCCAGATCGTATTCAAGCCCAAAACGCTTTTCATCCCACTGCATGGCGCGTTTGAGCGATTGCATAGCGTGATCACACTTGTCGATATTATGCG
>CAZZNL010000082.1:0-2970 GCA_964655625.1 uncultured Pseudomonadales bacterium | reverse complement strand
GTCAAATCCTTGGCTTCTACATAAATGCGCAAACTGATGCGGCGCCCAGAGCTGGTGACGAAAAAATCTTCCACGTATTTCAAATCACCCGCCACCAAGGCAAACAGGTAGCAAGGTTTCTTAAACGGATCTTTCCACGTCGCCCAGTGCATGCCATTGTTGAGCTTTCCGCTCTCTATCAAATTGCCGTTAGACAACAACACGGGGTAGTGTTTTTCTTCCGCCAAAACCGTCACGGTAAACAGCGACATCACATCCGGCCTGTCCAGATACCAGGTAATGCGGCGAAAACCCTCTGCTTCACACTGGGTACAAAACATATTGCGCGATTTGTACAAACCTTCCAGCGCAGTATTGAGTTGTGGGCGAATGGTGACGATGGTTTCCAACTCAAACCGCTCTGGCAGCGGCACCAGAATGCGCAAATACCTGTCACTGATTTCATATTCGTGCGCAGCCAGCGGTTTGCCATTCACTGACACGCTGCGCGTGTTTAAGCCGTGGCCGTCCAGTACCAGTTCGGCATCCGGGTTGCCTTGCGGATTTCTCGACATGGACAGCCGCGCATTCACGGTCGTCGCCGCTTCTGCCAACTGAAAATTAAGCAGTGTTTCGTCAATCAAAAAATCAGAAGGTGTGTAATCCTTCAACAAAACTGCTTGGGCACCCATATCACTCACTGTTCATCCACAGAAAACATCACTTCATACCCGGTGAATTTGCGCACATTCAATGCACCCGCCGCGAACAGCAGGTATTGCCCTTTAATGCCCAGCAACTCACCCTCTACCGACGGCTCCTTGTCGAAATTAAACGTGCTGACTTTATCCGGATAACGCTGCACCGGATAGCTGAAACGCTGCTCGGTTTCATTATCCAGCATCTGCACTGCCGCCAAACCGTATTCAGCCTGCAAGCGCACAATACCTTCAGCCGCCGCTGCCAACAATTGTGCCCGCGCCGCCGGTAAATCCACTGACACGGCATCACCGCGCAACAGTGCGCGCCAATCGGTCTTGTCTGCCACAGACGCCTTGCACACCACTTCCAGCAAGCCCGACAAATGGCGATCTGCCACGCGGGCAATAGGCAGCGCTTGCACAGCGCCTTGATCCAGCCAGCGCGTGGGTATTTGGCTGGCGCGGGTAATGCCCACTTTGATGCCCGACGAGTTGGCGAGGTAGACGATATGATCCGTGCGACAGTGGTGCTCCGCCCAATCCGGCTCCCGGCAAGTGCCGAGATGAAAATGGCATTTCTCTGGGCTGACGATGCAGCTGTCGCATTGCGCCAGTTTTTTGAAACAGGGAAAACAGTAGCCCTGACCAAAACTTTTTTTCGAAACGCGTTGGCAGTGCGTGCAGCGAATCACGCCGGTGTACCGCAAGCGCACCACGCGACCGATGCAATCGTTCAGAGGGATGCGCGTATCGCCCAAACGCAACGTATATTGCGCAGGCTCACCCGCTGCAACCTGCATCTTGTCCAAACACCCCGTGGATGCCGTGGTCGCAGGCAACATTGTCAGTGTTTTACCGGGGCTTTCCCGGCCATGTCGCGAAACACCAGTAGTTGCTCGGTATCCCAGCGGTTGCCACTGTGGTCGTGTTCGCTGTCACCTTCACTGCCACAGTGCTCGTGCTCTTTAGGTTGGATGTAACCCACGCGCTCCTGTTCCGGCTTGTAGCGACCATCGTAATAAATCACTGCCTGCATACAGGTTTCCCGCTGTTCTGCCGTCAGCCGCACACCGTTGGGCCACTTGCCCAGCTCCACCGCTCGCCGCAGCGCCGCATAAACGTCGGGCGTGATGTTGTCGAGCAAGGATTGCAGATCAATAGCATCAGGTAACACAGACTCAGATCCTGTCAGACTGTCGCAATGGGGATGCGCATCATTCTAGCAGAGCCACAGGGACAGCTGTTCACGCATCCACTATCATCCCGCCACACCTGAACAACACACCTGAACAACACACCTGAACAACACACCTGAACAACACGCTTGAACAACCGGAGCACACCATGACCCGCCCAGCCCTGCACCACATCGCTATCGCCCTGCTCTGCTGTGGAGTGGCAACGGCCTGCACATTGCGCTCGGGTACCCCGAGCGAACAACAAAAAGCAGATCGCCTGGCTGAGGAATATCAGGATTGTGTGCACGCCTTGATCCAGAAAACCTCGCGCGAAAAATATGTCGATCGCGACACACGCCGCCGCGTGGTACTGGAAAGCTGCGAGGACAAAATCACCGCCTTCAATATCGTGCAAGAGCAGGCGTACAGCGAAGCTTGTGCGGCACGCGGCCAGAGCAGCACAGTGTGTGATGAAGAAGCTGTGCGCAAGGCGCGCAGCGCCACCACAATGCTAGAACAGGAGGCGCGGCGCGATGTCAACAGCGCCCCTATCAAAGCCTACTGACGACGCGCCAACACATGAATGTAGCGCCCTAACCATTTGTAAGGCTCCTGGCGACTCAACTCGCGCTCCAGCGTCAGCAATGTATCGGGAGGCAACGTCACGCCGGGATACAAATAATCGTGCAAACAGCGAATGCCCGTCACTTGCAGCACATCCATCCCTTGTTGCTTTAACCACGCCAACACCTCCGGCGCAGACTGCGGGCTGATCGGCGTCAAACTGCCGCGCTCACCGCGCAAATCCGACCGTGCGCGCCGCACATTGCCTTTAAGCAGGTTTTTCCACACGATGGATTCGCGGTTATAAAACGCCAGCGACAAATAGCCATCAACAGACAACCAAGGCAATAGTTGTTGCAGCGTCACCAACGGCTCGGCCAGCCACTCCAACACAGCATGGCAGATCACCACATCAAAAGTCTGCGGTGACAGTGCGTCTGACAAGGTCTGAATGCTGGCCTGCACAAACTGCACCTTAGCCGTATCCACAGCCTGCTCCTGAAATAACTGCCGCGCACGCGCCAGCATCGGTGCCGCTGGCTCTGCCA
>CAZZNL010000081.1:0-7152 GCA_964655625.1 uncultured Pseudomonadales bacterium | reverse complement strand
TACCGGCGAAGATATTGGGTGCCTCCGGCCAGGCATGCAGCGGTGCAGTGCGGCGCGCATAGAATTCGTCGCGGTTGGCCGCCACCACCAGCGGATGGTGTGAGTGGCTGCGCCAGGCGAACAGAATCAGGCACATGGTGCTGATGACAAGAACGGATTAGTTGTTGTCTTTGTGTGGCATGACGGAGAGAAATGCCATGAACACCGCTGCTAGATAGGCGAGCGATTGCATCAGCAGCATAAAGAACCAGGCCCAAGCGTCGCCGGTTTCCATGTCGTGTGTCACTAACATGGCAGCGGCTGCCGCCCACAACAACAACAAGAAAAACAGCTCTTCACGGCATTCGGCCAATGCCAGCATAAAGCCACCGTTGTCGCGCATTTTGGGTGTGCGGAAAAATGGAATCGATTTTGTGAACAAGCCGTAAATAATCGATTTGGCGATGGTGTGCGATAAAGCGAGCCCGGCGATGGCTGCGCCGATAGAGGTGCTCATCGGTACTTTCATGTGGCTTTTGTAAATGTAAAGAATTTTGCCGAGTTTGAAGAAAAACAGTAGCAGGGGTGGCAATGCAAATACCAATGCCGGTGGCAAGATTTTGGTGGGGGCTAACAACATGGCAGATGTCCACAGCAGTGCGCCGCCGGTGAAAAATAAATTCATGCCATCGGCCACCCAAGGCATCCAGCCGGCGATGAAATGGTAGCGCTGTCCACGCGTGAGTTTGGTGCCTTCGCCTTTGAACAAACTTTTGAAATGGCCTTTCATGATTTGCATTGCGCCATAGGCCCAGCGGAAACGCTGTTTCTTGTAATCGATAAAACGATCAGGCATTACGCCTTTGCCATAAGAATTGCTGACATAGGCCGCCGACAAACCTTCTTCAAATGCGCGCAAACCCAGTTCGGCATCTTCGGTAATAGTCCATTCGGCCCACTTCAGGCGATCCATAACTTCGCGGCGGATCATGGTCATGGTGCCGTGTTGGATAATGGCGTCGCGGTCATTGCGTGTGACCATACCGATGTGGAAAAAGCCTTTGTATTCTGCGTAGCACAATTTCTTAAACAGTGATTGATCGCCGTCGCGATAATCCTGCGGCGCTTGCACAATGGCAATTTTAGGGTCGGAAAAATGCGGCACCAAATGTTTGAGCCAGTTGGGGTCGACGCAGTAATCACTGTCGATAACGGCGATGATTTCTGCATCGGCTGATGTGCGCTCCAGCGCCCAGTTCAGTGCGCCGCCCTTGAAGCCCTCCAGGGGAGCAACGTGGAAAAAGCGAAAACGCGGACCGAGAGTTTTGCAATATTCTTCAACCGGACGCCACACATTTTCATCTTTGGTGTTGTTGTCGATAATCATGACTTCGAAGTCGGGATAATCGAGCGCGGCCAGTGCATCCAGTGTCTCTTTCACCATGTCGGGCGGTTCGTTGTAACAAGGTACTTGTATACAAACTTTGGGGCGATAGGCGTCATCGCTGCCGACACCGATGAACGGGCGGCGACGCATAGCCCACACGGTTTCTGCCAGCTCATGCGCTTCGGTAAACATCACAATAAATACACCGATGGCTGCAAGCACCAGCAGCAGGCCGAGCAAAATATTGAACCAGGTCATGTACTGCTGGGCGTAGTCGTATGTGACTACCACCAAAAACGAAGCGAATAGAAAAGCGACAAATGCGAGGAAGGTGCGGCCGCGCTGTTTCAAACCGGAACTGTCGATCAGCAGTAACGCTAACGTCAACACCGCCATGATGACGGAGACAACAGCCAGCAGACGCCACTTGGGAATTTTTACCACGCTGCCTTCAAACGGAAACTTGGGTTGGCGGTTGACGTCGTACACACCCCAGTATTTACCGACATCACCTTCAGCGCCGGACTTCCACAATTGGTCAAAGGCTTCGATAACAAAGTAGTGGTAACCCGCAGTGTTTAATTCGTTGAGCAGCGTGCGCAAATAAACCGCTTGATCAGCTTGGTCAGCTTCGGCAGCGCCGCGATTGCGTCCAAAGGAGGGCCAGCCTACCTCGCCCAACAGCAGCGGTTTGTCTGCAAATGTTTTTTTCAGTTCGCCAGCTTTTTCTAGCACAAAAGGCACAGATGCCTTCATGGGAATTTTTTCCCAGAACGGCAGAATATGCGCAGAGATGACATCGACATGTTGCGCCAGTTCCGGATATTTCAACCAGATGTCCCAAGTCTCTGCCGTGGTGACAGGTACTTTGACTTTGCTGCGCACTTGCTCGATGTATTCGATCAAGCGCGGCAGATCCACCTCGCGGCGATACATGCTTTCGTTGCCGATTACGACCAGGGCGATGTTGTCATTGCTGTTGATTACTTCAATCGCTTGCGCAATTTCTAGTTCATTGTCTTTTTCGATATTGCTGAGCCAGATGCCCTGTGTCACGGTCATGCCCAGCTCTTTGGCTAAGCGCGGAATATGCGCTTGCGAGCCTTTGACGGAATAGGTGCGGATGTTGCTGGTTTGTTTGGAGAGCAGCAGTAAATCCTGGCGAATTTCGTCGTCGCTGGGGAAGATCTCTTTGGTGGGATCTTGGCCGTAACGAAATGGCGAATAGGCGAAGCCGGAGATAGTGGCGGGCCAATCGGGTGCGCTCATGGGGCGGTTGAAGAAGGCCCAGGCAGCAATGACGATGGCGGCGATGCCGGTGATAACAGCGAGGTTGATAATGGTTTTATGGCTGGCCATTCACGATCCGTTCTTGCAGGCGTGGTGATAGAAAAATTTTGCAAAGCCAAAGCATAGCAGTTTGCAAAGCATAGCAGTTTGCAAAGGATAGCAGTTTGCCGTAGCAATAGCAGGCGGAGGCTCAGGATTTTCCTGAGCGATGCTGTGCCATTGCAGCGGTAAAACGCGCCTCTAGCGCAGAGTGCACACTACTAGACGCACAACCTGTGCCATACCAGCGCACCTGCAATTGTTCCCGTTTTTCCGTGATGGAGCTGCCGCTGGCGGCATGCAACCCCTGTTGCAGTTTTTGCAGTTGGTATTCACGGCGGTGCTGGCGGTCTTCTTCTGGCGATTCCAGATCGAGCAGAATTTCTAGCTCTATGCACAATTGGCGCAATTGTTGTTCAGTGGCTGCGTAGTCCAGAGCTTGTTGATCTTGTGCGGCCGCGACAGCCCGTTGTTTGCGTTGCTGGATGGCGCGCTCCCAGTCAGCAGGTAGTGCAAGTTGTTGCCATTCTGTGTTGATGCGTTCCAAGCTGCTGGTATCGGGAGTGGTTTCCACGGCGGCGCAGAGTTGAGCGCGGCGAGCGAGTTCAAATAGCTGCTGCTGATGTTGACGCGTTGCCAGGCCGGCCAGTTGTTGGCGGTAGCTGTCGCAGGCTGTGGCAAATTGTTTTTTGATGCCGGGCAATAGTTTTTCAGGGATGCCGGTGATGGCTTTGAACTCATTTTGCAGGCGATCAAATTCACTGCTGCTCTGGGTTAGTGTGGCATCATCTAAGGTAGATAGAGCCGCGATCTGCTCACAGACCGCTCTGGCGCTGCGCAGTTGTTCGTTTTGGGCATCGCGCAGTTGGTTCTGTTGATGGCGGTGCTTTTCAAAAATGTTTTGTCCGTGTTGTTGGAGTGCCTGCCACAGTTGTTGTTCTTCACGATGACGGGTAATGCCAATCTGTTTCCACTGCTCCTGAATTTGTTTGAAACGCGCAGTGGCCTGTTGCGTGTCGCTCATGTTGGCCACGCTGCTGGCCATATCCACCAGTTGTTGCTTTCTGGCTTCATTGGCTTGCTGCTGCTCCAGTAGTTTGTCATTGATGGCGGCGAAAGCGGAGTCGAAACGCTCGCGGATGGATTTTTCTTCATGGCGCTCTACTGGGTAGAAGTCGTGAAATTCCTTGCGTGACTTTTCCAGAATTTTTGCTACTGACTTCCAGTCGGTTTGTGCCCAGTTTTGTTGTGCGGCGAAGGTTTCCAGCGCGGCGCAAATTGCTTGACGTTGTGACAAATTGAATTGGCGACGCTGCTTCTCTTTCTCGAAATATTCGGCGCAGGGCAGCCACGCTTGGTCGCCGGCTTGTTGGAAACGCTGCCAAAAAACTTGCACTTCATCAGTGCCGGGTGCCTTCATGCTGCGCCATTGTGCTTGTAGATCGCGGATGGCTTCCGCTTTTTCTAGGAGAGGCAGTGCAGTATCGCGCAGCTTCTCCATTGCGTCACACAAGGCTTCCAGTTTGGGTAGGGTAACAAATGCTTTCCAGTCCTGGATTTCTTGCTGTCGTGCGCTGCGCTGCAAGGCCTGTTTCTTGTGCTTTTCTGCTTGTGCTTGTTGCTGTTGTTGTGCTTTTTTATCTTCTTGTTGCAGTGCCTGTGTCGCCAATGCTTCTTGTTGTCGATGTTGTGCAATTTCGATCTGCCGTTGCTCCTGCTCGCGTTGGGCGTCTGCTTCTGCTGCTGCGCGTTGTTGTTGCTCTTGCTGTTGTTGTGCTTGCTGTTTTAGTGCTTCCGCTTCCGCCTGTATGACAAGACATTGTGATAATGCCGCTTGAACGCGAGTGGTAATATTACCGTCGGGCTGCGGAATGGCCTGCCATTGTTGTTGCAGGTAGAGCAGCTCTGTATCAAACAGAGGGTGATGTTGAAGTTTGGCCAGTGTTTCCAGACGGCTGCACAGTTTTTCTTGTTCGGCTTGCGCTTGTTGTGCGGCATGTTCAAGGTTCTTGAGGGTATGCAGGCGATCTCGTATTTGCTGATTGGTTTTTTTATCCAGCTGTGCGCTGTTTTTTAGTAGGCGATTCAAGGTGTCGGTATCGTGAATGTCTTCGACGCGCGCCACGCCGGTCAGCGCTTGCAGCACTTCTTGTGGCGATTTTTTCCTGGCTTTGGACTCGGCAGCAGGAGGTGCTTGATGGGCTGCTGTGCTTGCAGTGGTTTTTGCAGCAGGTTTTTCTGGAGTCGCTGGCTTTTTGAGTAGGCTAAAAAGTTTTCCTAGCATGTTCTGGGGTGCTCTTAAAAGTAGGACGAACAACAAGCCGCTATTGTAGCCGCAGCGCAGGGCGCGGTCGGTGGTTTTGTTATGATGCGTTTTTTTGTGTTATCAGACCTGCGTCAGGACAGCCGTGCTCGACAGCGATACCCGACAAACTATCCAGACAGCCTACTCGCGCTTTCTTGAGCAGAAAGGGTTGCGGCCGCGTCATGGGCAGAAACTCATGATTGCCGCGCTTGCGCGTATGTTGGCTGCGGTGCCTGTCGACGCAGAGGGTCTGCGCAATGGTGGTGGCCATGTCTGTGCAGTGGAAGCAGGTACCGGCACGGGAAAAACCGTGGCTTACGCGCTGGCGGCTATCCCCATGGCGCAGGCATTGGGTAAGTCTTTAGTGATTTCCACAGCAACGGTGGCGCTGCAAGAGCAAATTGTGTTGAAAGACCTGCCAGAGATACGGCGGCACAGCGGGCTCAGTTTTCAGTTTGCACTGGCCAAAGGTCGGGGGCGCTATGCCTGTGTTTACAAGCTGGATCATCATTTGGCGCACGGCGGTAGCGATGCCGGGCCGAGTACCGCAGCCTTGTTCCCCGATGAGCAGGAGGCGTTGCTGTCTGAGAAAACGCTGCGCCTGTATCAGCATTTTCTGGATGGCTTGAGTGCCTCCACTTGGGACGGTGATCGGGATAGCTGGCAACAGGCAATTGATGAGGAGGATTGGCAGCGCCTGACTACCGATCACAGTCAGTGCACAGGGCGGCGCTGTGCTTATGTTACGCAATGCCCGTTTTTTCGCGCGCGAGAAAGTTTGGCGGCGGTTGATGTGGTGGTGGCCAATCACGATTTGGTGTTAGCGGATTTAGCTTTGGGTGGCGGTGCCATTCTTTCTGCGCCGGAACAGACGATTTATGTGTTTGATGAAGGCCATCACCTGCCGGATAAAGCCCTGCAACATTTTTCTGCGCACACACGCATACAAAGCAGTATGCGTTGGCTGCAAACCACGACGCGGCAGTTGGCCAGTGTGGCACCGCTATTGCAGGCATCGCGTGCGGTGCAACAGATTCTGGCGCGCTGGCCCGCTGCGGAGCAAGTTTTGTTGCAATCGCATCAAGCTGTATTGCCAATGCTGGAACAGTTGTTTGCCTTGCGTGCACAGGAAAAAGATAAAACCTATCGTTTTCCCGGTGGCGTGGTGCCGCAAGAGTTGTTGGCACTGGCACAGGTATTGCGCGAGCAGTGGCAAGATGTGGCTGCACTGTTGCGCGATTTATCAGCGGCGGTGGAGTCGCTGCTCGACAATCGCGCGTCAGATATCAGTCAGGAAGTGGTCGAACAATGTTTTGCGGTCGTTGGCGGGTTATGGCAGCGCTGCGAAAATGCCAGACAGTTGTGGTCTCTGTTTGCAAAAGAAGATGCAAAAGAAGATGCAAAAGAAGATGCAAAAGAAGATGCAAAAGAGGGAGTAAGTGGTGCAGCGCCGACAGCGCGTTGGATCAATCTGCACAGCACGCACAACGGTTTTGATCTGGAGCTGTGTGCAAGTCCTGTGTTATCTGCGGGTGCATTGCAACATTATCTTTGGGAACGTTGTTTTGCGGCAGTAGTCACGTCCGCCACGCTGACGGCTTTGGGGCGTTTTGATCACTTGCGCCAGCGCACAGGTATGCCTGCTGATAGTGAATGCACGGTAGTGCCCAGCCCATTTCAGCATGCGCAATCGGCACAATTGGTGGTGCCAGCGCAAGCAGTGGAAGGCAATCAGGTCGAACTGCATACCCAGTCGTTGATCGATTTTATTGGCGAAGTATTGGATCCTGCAGAGGCGAC
The DNA here is from genome assembly GCA_964655625.1 of uncultured Pseudomonadales bacterium. Classification (GTDB taxonomy): domain Bacteria; phylum Pseudomonadota; class Gammaproteobacteria; order Pseudomonadales; family UBA7239; genus UBA7239. The sequence continues at coordinate 352 of CAZZNL010000081.1, read as the reverse complement.
CTTGATGTTGTTTGCTTCGCGGCGGCAGATGCTTGATGTCTACCAGGCGTTGTCTGCTGAATGGCAGTCGCGCATTTTGTTGCAGGATGATTACAGCAAACAGCAATTGCTGGCACTGCATCGCGAACGTGTTGATCGCCAGGAATCGAGCGTGATTTTTGGTTTGGCCAGCTTTGCCGAAGGTGTGGATTTACCCGGTGATTATTTGCGACACGTAGTTATCGCCAAAATTCCGTTTGCGCCGCCGGATGACCCTGTGGGGCAAACACTGTCGGAATGGGTGGATGAATGTGGCGGCAATGCGTTTATGCAAATTTCCGTAGCGGAGGCCAGTTTTCGCTTGGTGCAGGCG
>CAZZNL010000080.1:0-7204 GCA_964655625.1 uncultured Pseudomonadales bacterium | reverse complement strand
TTCAGAAGCGAGGCCGCGAAAATCTTTGCTGGGCCGCACAATGACACGCCCGCCAGACAAGCCTTTGCCCACATAATCATTGCCTTCACCTTCCAGATCCAGCGTAATACCGTGTGCGAGAAACGCCGCCAGGGATTGCCCAGCTGTACCGTGCAATTTGATGTGAATTGTGTCGTCCGGCAAACCTTCATGGCCATAGCGACGCGCAACTTGACTGGATAACATCGTACCTACAGTACGATTCAAATTTTTAATCGGCGAAGTGATGGACACTTTCTTACCGTGTTCCAGCGCCGCAGCAGATTCAGCAATCAACTGATTATCCAGCGCACGATCCAAACAGTGATCCTGCTCCTCAACGTGATAGCGCGATACCGAGTCTGTTGCATCACACTGATAGAACAATTTGCTGAAATCCAAACCTTTGGCTTTCCAGTGTGAAATCGCTTTTGATTTATCCAATAGATCGGTGCGACCAATCAATTCATCAAAGGTGCGAACACCCAACTGCGCCATCAACTGCCGAGCTTCTTCGGCAACAAAGAAGAAATAATTCACCACATGTTCTGGCTTACCCGCAAACTTTGCTCGCAAGACGGGATCTTGCGTTGCCACACCCACCGAACAAGTATTGAGATGGCATTTGCGCAACATAATGCAGCCTTCCACCACCAAAGGTGCAGTGGCAAAACCCACCTCATCCGCACCCAACAAGGCGGCAATCACCACATCGCGACCAGTCTTCATCTGACCGTCTGCTTGCACGCGAATACGGCCACGCAAACCGTTGAGCATCAAGGTTTGCTGTGTTTCAGCCAATCCCAGCTCCCATGGCGCGCCAGCAAATTTGACTGACGAAATCGGTGATGCACCGGTACCGCCATCGTGACCAGCAATAACAACATGATCGGCTTTGGCCTTTGCAACACCGGTTGCCACCGTACCCACACCCACTTCGGCAACCAGTTTTACCGAAATAGACGCATCAGCATTGGCATTCTTCAAGTCATGAATTAACTGAGCCAAATCTTCGATCGAATAAATATCGTGATGCGGCGGTGGAGAAATCAAACCCACACCCGGTACAGAAAAGCGCAACTGCGCAATGTATTCCGATACCTTTCCACCGGGCAATTGACCACCTTCGCCCGGTTTGGCACCTTGCGCCATTTTGATCTGAATTTGATCCGCAGAATTCAGGTATTCAGCAGTAACACCGAAACGCCCAGCGGCCACCTGTTTGATGCGCGAGCGCAAAGAGTCGCCCGCTTGCAGAGGAATATCCGCCACGATGCGGTCGCTACCGATAACAGAAGCGATGGTGTCACCATCTTTAATCGCCACACCGGCCTGTTCTTGGCGATAACGCTTCGGATCTTCACCGCCCTCACCTGTATTGGACTTGCCACCTATGCGATTCATAGCCACAGCCAGAACCGTGTGCGCTTCACTGCTGATAGAACCCAGTGACATAGCACCCGTTGCAAAACGCTTCACGATTTCCTTCGCTGGCTCCACTTCCTCCAACGGCACCGGCTGCGCTTTGTCAAAGCGGAACTCAAACAGACCGCGCAACGTCATGTGACGCTGACTCTGATCATTGATGATCTGCGCGTATTCCTGATAAGTACTGTAGCTATTTGATTTGGTGGAATGCTGCAATTTGGCAATCGCATCCGGCGTCCACATATGCTCTTCGCCGCGAACACGGAATGCATATTCGCCACCGGCATCCAACATATCAGCCAGTACCGGATCTTTGCCAAACGCTTGTGCATGCAAACGAATAGCTTCTTCTGCCACGTCAAACAACCCAATACCTTCGACATTGGATGGTGTGCCAGAGAAATACTTATCAACCAACACCCGATCCAAACCAATGGCTTCAAAAATTTGTGCGCCACAGTAAGACATATAAGTGGAGATGCCCATTTTTGACATCACCTTCATCAAGCCTTTATTGATGGCTTTTTTGAAATTGTAAATCGCTTTGTCGGCGCTCAAATCACCCAGCGATGTTTTTGCCATATCCGTCAATGTATCCAGCACAAGATACGGATGCACCGCCTCTGCACCATAACCTGCCAACAAGGCAAAATGGTGTACTTCTTTGGCAGAACCCGTTTCCACTACCAAACCTGTCGCGGTACGTAAGCCTTTTTTGACCAAATGCTGATGAATCGCAGATGTCGCCAGCAACGCCGGTATAGCAACATGCTCTGCATCCATTTTTCTATCAGAAAGAATGAGAATGTTGCTGCCATCTTCAATAGCATCAACTGCTTTAGCACACAGCGATGCCAAACGCGCCTCAACCCCTTCTTTACCCCAAGCAACCGGATAGCAGATATTCAACTCAAACGATTTGAAATTATTGCCCGTCAACGTATCAATCGCGCGCAAACGCTGCATGTCTGCATAATCCAGTACAGGCTGTGATACCTCTAAACGCAGCGGAGGATTGATATTGTTAGTATCTAACAAATTGGGTTTAGGGCCGATAAAAGAGACCAGCGACATCACCATCGCTTCACGAATTGGATCGATCGGCGGATTGGTCACCTGCGCAAACAACTGTCGGAAGTAGTTGTACAGCGGTTTTAATTTATTAGACATCACCGCCAACGGGGAATCATTCCCCATTGAGCCTGTTGCTTCTTCACCATTGGTCGCCATCGCAGACAAAACGACTTTGATATCTTCCTGCGTATATCCAAAAGCCTGTTGACGATCCAGCAAGCTTGCAGCAGACGATACTGCAGGAGCATCATCCGCCAATTTCAGCTCATCCAATTTCACTCGCACGGATTTAATCCATGCCTTGTATGGCTTGGCGCTGGCGTAAGTATCCTTCAATTCTTTGTCGCCAATGATGCGGCCAGCTTCCAAATCAATCAGGAACATTTTGCCGGGCTGCAAGCGCCATTTTTGTGTGATCTTGGCATCCGGAATGGGCAGCACACCCGATTCAGATGCCATTACTACCAAATCATCATCCGTCACAATAAATCGCGCTGGGCGCAAACCATTACGATCCAACGTGCCGCCGATATAACGGCCATCTGTAAACGCCAACGCAGCAGGGCCGTCCCACGGCTCCATCATCGCTGCATGATATTCATAAAATGCACGACGACTCTCATCCATAAGTGTGTGATTTTCCCACGCTTCAGGCACCATCATCATCATCGCCTGAGCAATGGGGTAGCCCGCCATGACCAGCAACTCCAGCGCATTATCAAAACAAGCTGTATCTGATTGCCCTTCATAAATCAGCGGGAACAGCTTTTTCAAATCATCGCCAAGCAATTCAGATTTCATGACGCCTTCGCGCGCACGCATCCAATTAAAGTTGCCCTTGACGGTATTGATTTCACCGTTATGCGCAATCATGCGGTAAGGGTGAGCGAGTGGCCAAGCAGGGAACGTATTAGTAGAAAAACGCTGATGCACCAATGCCAATGCCGATACGCAACGCGGATCTTGTAAATCCTTGTAGTACACACCCACTTGATTAGCCAACAACAGGCCTTTGTAAACCACCGTGCGCGCAGACATGGATGGCACAAAAAACTCTGTGCCATGAATGAGATTCAATGACTGAATCGCATGCCCTGATGATTTGCGAATAACATACAGCTTTCGCTCCAACGCATCCGTTACCAAAATATCCTGGCTGTGGCCGATAAAAATTTGGCGAATAACCGGCTCTTTTTCACGAACTGTTGGCGACATCGGCATCGACAAGTCGACAGGCACATCGCGCCAACCGAGAATAATTTGCCCCTCGCTACGCACAGCGCGCTCAATTTCTTGTTCGCAAGCCAAGCGTGACGCATGCTCCTTCGGTAGAAACACCATGCCTACGCCGTACTCACCAGCAGGCGGCAAAGTAACGCCCTGTTTAGCCATTTCTTCGCGATAAAATTGATCCGGAATTTGGATAAGAATCCCAGCTCCGTCACCCATCAATTCATCTGCACCAACAGCGCCGCGATGCTCCAAGTTTTCTAGAATCTGCAAGCCCTGCTCGATAATCGAGTGGCTTTTCTGGCCTTTGATATGGGCGACGAAGCCAATACCACAGGCATCATGTTCATTGGACGGGTCGTATAAACCATGCGCACGCATAGCCCTTCTCCACTGCATTAAATGAGTAAGATTAAGCGAAATTTAGGAAAGCCTGATATTTTAGCCCGAATATCGGGGCACTGAAAAGCACAAAATCACTATCGACATCGGGGCTCGACCGGACTTTGACTGGCTTCTAAGCCAAGAAAAGCGGCGCTGCTGACTACTGGCACTACTGCTTAAGCTTACGTCCGAAAACTTCCCCCTGCTGACGCACCCAGGGCTGGCTACCCTTCCTCACGTCCACAGGCAGAGTATCTTTGGCTTGCACAGCTTCCTGCCGCGTGGCGAACGACCCGTACACCAAGACAAACCAAGGTTTACCGTCTTTACTGGACTTCACTATGGTACTAGGGACACCCTGTGGCAACTTAGCACGAACAGCACCCACCCCTGCTTCGCTATGAGCAGCCACCACTTGTACCGTGAATCTATCGGGCTTGGTGCTCCACGCTTGATCGGCGGATGAAGCCCTAGCCTTCTTGGCACTGGCTTCAGCTGCCTTGCTGCTGGCAGGCTTGTTTTCAATGGCCTTAGCGGCAACAGGCTTAGCAGACGACACTGATGGCTGCTTGGCAGCGGTGGCTTTCTCAACCTCAACCGGCTCAGGCTTAACTGGCTCTGACTTAACCAACCCTGACTTAACCGGTTCTGGCCCAACCATCCCACCCTCAACCGCTTTAGCTTCGACAACCGGATCTTGGCTCATTGCAGGCTTCTGAACCTCACGCACTACCGGCTGCTCCGGCACCACTGGCGCTACAAGAGCAGAAGCAGAAACCGGGGCTTGCACAGTTATCGGCACCAACACAGCAGGCTCTTGCTCCTGCCGACCTCCCATGAGCAAAAACACCATCAGCATCAAACAGGCACAAGCAACCACTAACACTGCCGGCAGCCAAGGTGAACGCTGCCGCACCGCCAGCACGGTGGCCGAACCCCAACCGCGCAAAGCAGCCAGCCGAGACCCTGTCGCCTGCAAGAAATCCGTCAACTCCGCTCCACGCGCCGTATGCGTCAGGCGCTCTCGCCGATCATCGGCGACTAGGCGGTCAAACTCCTCACCATCATCCTCACTCAATGCCTCATACGACTCATCAATAAAATGATGGTCCAGGCTCACTAAGCTATTACTCAACAACGGCGGCTCAACGCCTCGCTCGTCACGCACAGCAGGCATTTCATCTGTTGTACGGGCAAATTCCGCCGTCTTTGCAGAAACGCTTGGAGAGATAGCGTCAGCAGGCAATTCAATCCGACTCACAGGCACTTCTAGCTGCTGAGCACAATTCAAGATAGCAGATGCATCTACAATGCCAGCAAACAACACAGTAAGACGGCTGTGGCGCGCCATCAGACTCACCAGAAAATCGCGCACTGGGCTTGGCAACATTGATGAATGTTCGACAACGATCAAAGCCAAACGCCCGCCCTGCAGCGCAACATCCAGGTAGTGATGAACCAGCTGAATATTATCTTCTTCACTATGAGGACTGCGGCGCACAGACCATTGCGCTATCAACACCTCGGCGATATCCATGACAGAAGACACCGATGTCGGCAGCAACGCAAAATCGAGCTCATCACGCAACAAATCGGCCATCTGTCGAAGAAAATTAACCGGACTCGCGCCAGCTTCCCCTTCCAACAAAACCACACCTGGCGTGTAACGACACGCATGTACCAACTGTTCGATCAATGCGACACGCTGCACGCCATGAATGGAAACATCAAACGCCCCTGACACAGCGCTCACCCAACAGCCACAGCGCGCTGGCGACAGGCATCAATCGCGCTGATTACCTTCTCGACCGGCACATCATCACGAATGACCGCACTACCTATCGCATCTAACAGAACAAATCGCAAATTACCATTCAGCACTTTTTTATCCCGCTGCATAAACCCAATAAATGCTGCAGCATCCATTCCTTCTGGCTGAACAACCGGCAACTCCAAGCGCAACAACAGCGCCACAATTCTTTCCGCACAAGATGGCGACAATAAGCCCAGTTGTACAGACAGTTCCGCTGCCAACACCATACCAATCGCCACCGCCTCGCCATGAAGAAATCCCTTATAGGCTTGCCATGCTTCAATAGCGTGACCGAAGGTGTGCCCAAGATTTAACCATGCTCGAATTCCCGTTTCCTTTTCATCTGCGGCCACGATGCGAGCCTTATTGGCACAGGAACGCTGAATGGCATAAATCAGGGCACCGGCATCGCGCCGGAATAATGCATCAACATTGGCAAGTAGCCACTCGAAAAAATCACTGTCATTGATCAAGCCATACTTGATCACTTCAGCCATGCCCGCCCGATACTCTCGATCAGGCAGTGTATTCAATGTATCCACATCAATTAATACACATGAGGGCTGATGAAATGCGCCAATCATGTTTTTTCCCAAGGGATGATTGACGCCAGTTTTTCCTCCTACCGATGAATCTACCTGAGCTAACAACGTAGTAGGAATTTGAATAAAAGACACACCCCGCTGATAGCATGCCGCCGCAAAACCGGTCATGTCGCCGATAACGCCACCACCCAAAGCCACCAAGGTTGTTGTTCTATTATGTTTATTGCTCAGCAATGCATCAAAAATTTTATTGATAGTTTCCAGCGTTTTATAGCGCTCACCGTCCGGCAGCACTACCGTATTACAGTGATAGCCCGAAAACAGTTGCTCAACTTTTGACAGATACAACGGCGCCACACAATCATTCGTCACGATCATGACTTGCTGGGATGTGGCATAAGACTTGAGCAGCGGTGCACCACCCAGTAATCCGCAGCCAATATAAATTGGGTAGGTTCTTTCACCCAAATCAACAGAAATTGTTTTCATAGACATACCGTGCAGCAGCGATGAAGAGCCGGGTGCCCCTAGTACTCACAAAATATTTTGTGGCAACTGATTATAGTGCAGTCGGTACATGCGCACGACTTCTCGAACCACCTGTCGCGCTGGCCTAGCATCTGTCTGCACGATGCAATCTGCCACTTCACGATATAAAGGTTCGCGCTCCTCGAGTATTTTTTGGAGCACATCACGGGGATTTCCCGCTCTA
>CAZZNL010000079.1:4116-7227 GCA_964655625.1 uncultured Pseudomonadales bacterium | reverse complement strand
TAACTGCCGTTAGAGGAGTCCAGGTCTTTGAGAATGAGATGCCCGTTTTGTTTCATGATCAGGGCGTGGCTGCGCGACAGGTGCGTGCCGGGAATGACGATATCGCAATCTTTGCCGCGCCCAAGCAGTGTTGAGTCATTCTGCAGTTCGAATACTTTGCCGGCCAGCCAGCTGCTGTCGGAAACCAGTCGCCAGGAAGCCGTCGTGTGCACGGCTGAGCGCAGCTGTGGTTTGCTCGGAGGGGTGGATACTCGCGTTGATGTTAAATCGCTGTCATCGACATCGGTAATTTCAAAATGTACGTTGCCGATGCTGACGACATCGCCGCTGTGCAGTTCCTTGTATTTGACCTTCTTGCCGTTGACATAGCAGCCGCGCTGACTCTTGTTGTCTTGCAAAAACAGTTTGCCATCGTGCTGCACAATGCGGGCGTGAGTGTCGTCCACAGTGCTGGTTTCCAGCGCGATAGTGTTGTCTTTGCTCCGGCCCAACGTGCAAACGTTGCCAGTGATGGGGAACTGGGGGCGACTGTTGTCTTTGAAGCGAAGCTGGTACATCGGGTTAGTGCGGCGTCCGTGTTGTTAATGGGCTGTTGTGCAACGGCCAATTGTATAGCCGGTCGATTATAGCGCCCAGATGGTCGCTCAGACTAGCGGTCTGCGGTGGTTGCCGGGTGAGGAAGGGCGGAGGCGGTGCGCTAGAATGAGAGCATTGCATTGCGGGTTGGCTGAGTGATTGATGAACAGTATCGTTGTTGAAAAGGGTCGGCAGTCTGTGCGTCCCGATTGGGCGCAGATTCACACGGTGCTGCTTGATATGGACGGCACACTGCTGGATCTCTGCTTCGACAACTTTTTCTGGCAGACGCACTTGCCGCGCCGATTTGCTGCATTAAAGGGTATGACGGAAGCCGAGGCGCTGGCATTGCTGGAGCGCCGTTTCGCTGAGGAGCATGGCCGTCTGAACTGGTATTGCCTGGATTTCTGGCAGCAGGAGCTGCAGCTGGACATCCTGGCGCTGAAGCGGGAGATCAGTCATTTGATCGGGTTTCGTCCGCATGTGCCTGCGTTTCTGGATGCACTGGCCGCTGCCGGTAAACAAGTGTGGCTAGTGACCAATGCGCACGCCGATAGTATTCGCTTGAAAATGGAACGGGTGCCTTTTGCTCATTGGTTTGAGCGCGTGATCAGTTCGCATGAGTTGGGTGCGGCCAAAGAATCGCCCGCATTTTGGCGCGCATTACAGGAACGTCATCCTTTTGATGTTGCGCATACTTTATTTGTGGATGACACGCTCTCTGTGTTGGCGGCGGCACAGGCTTACGGCGTGCGGTATTTGCTGTGTGTGAATCAGCCGGATAGTCGCTTGCCGCCACGAGCGGTGGAGGCTTTTCCTTCGGTAACCCATTTCCATGAAATTCTGCCAGTGCTGTAACGAGGTTAACTATTTGTATGGTGGCAAAGTGGTTGTGTTGTTTGTTGGTGATGGTGTGGAGTTCAGCGGCAAGTGCTGAGGTTTATAAGTGGGTCGATGAAAATGGCAAAGTGCATTTCGGCGATCGCGCACCAGAAAAAAAATCGGCTGAAGAAATCAGTGCTCAGTTGGAAAAAACCAATGTAGACCACGGCTTCAAAGAAGAGGCTGCTTCAAGCTTCTCCAGCAAGGAAAAAACACAGGATGAAAAAGACCTGGAGGCGCAAAAAAAAGCGAAATTAGAAGAGGCATTTGGTGAGCGTTGTCGGCGGCAAAAGCAGGATTTGGCGGCGATTGCCCGAGGTGACCCCGGTCGTTTTATTGGTGCGGATGGTCAGGAAGAGATTGTGCTGGAAAAAGATCGTGGCAAGAAATTGGAAGAGCTGAAGGCTGTTTATCGGCAGTCTGTTTGTCAGCAGCTTTATCCGTTAGAAGATTGAAAGCATACAGAATATTGATAGCGGCATGGTTATGAGTGATAACAAACAATCGGATTCTTTGGTGAGGTTTTTATTTGAAGAGCTTCCTGTGCGTGGCGCGTGGGTGAATCTGCATACCAGTTTGCAGGTAATGCCAGTGATGAAAAATGCGTCGACATTGGCAAAACAGTTATTGGGTGAAAGTGTGGCAGCAGCGGTGTTGCTCAGTGCCAATATCAAGCTACAAGGCCGTTTGGCAATTCAGGCGCGCGGTGAAGGTATCTTGCGTTTGTTAGTGGCAGAAAGTACGCAGCGCGCAGGTGTGCGCGGTGTGATTGAGTTGGACGGTTCAGTAAGCGCAGCGAATGTTGACAAGGAAGCTGTGCCGCCGTTTGCGCAGTTGGTTGGCGACGGTTATCTCGCCGTGACATTGCTGCCGGAAGCGGGCGACAGTTATCAAGGTATTGTGCCATTGCAAAAGGATCGCCTGCAGGATTGTTTGGCAGATTATTTTCGTCAATCAGAGCAATTGGAAACAGCGCTGTGGTTGGTGTCTGATGGCGAGCGTGCAGCGGGTCTGTTGTTGCAGGCAATGCCCGATGCGCGCGAGGATGATGCCGGTTGGCAGCATGTGTGCGCGTTGGCACAAACATTGAGTGATGCAGAGCTGCTTGCATTGCCGTGTGAGCAATTGCTGCACCGTTTGTTTCATCAAGATCCAGTTCGCGTATTTGATGCAGAGTCGGTGTCATTTCAATGCACTTGCAGTGAGGAACGCTCTGCTGCGGCATTGGCAGCACTGGGGCGTGACGATTTGCAAAAACTCTTTGATGAGCAGCCGGTAGTGGACGTGGATTGCCAGTTTTGCGGTGCGCGCTATCAATATTCAGGTCGAGATATTGGAAAAATCCTGGGGGAGGCTTCTCCTGTTTTGCATTGATGATGGGTCTTGATTTTTGTCGGAGAGGGAATTGCCATGTTGATAGAACCAGATAGTCGTTTGTTATTTATCGGAGCTTCCGTGACTGAGTGTGGCCGCAGTTTTCCTGTGGCTGAAGGCAATGATGTGGGCAATGGTTATGTTGCTATGGTCAATGCGCTACTCGGTGTGCTCTACCCCTCGCATGCAGTTCGGGTTTTTAATATGGGTGTGAGTGGCAATACCGTGCGCGATTTGAAAGCGCGCTGGCAAAAAGATGTGTTGGACATGGCGCCCGAT
>CAZZNL010000079.1:0-4106 GCA_964655625.1 uncultured Pseudomonadales bacterium | reverse complement strand
TGCGGCGGCGGTTTTCGGTTTGGTTATTATCTCGGCGTGTATGCCGCGATGGAATTTGAAAAATCGCTGGCAAACCGATGTGCTCGACCTTAAACCGGATTGGCTGTCGGTCATGGTCGGCATCAACGATGTTTGGCGTCAATTTGATACGCCGTTGCGCACGGAACAGCATGTTTTGATCGGTGAATACCGTCGCGAGCTGGAAGCTTTGATCAAAAATCGACCCGTCGATTTGCAGGGCTTGGTGCTGATGACACCATTCTTCATTGAGCCCAATCGCGATGATCCCATGCGCGAGGCGATGGACGCTTACGGCGCTGTGGTGCGGGAATTGGCGGCGCAATACGGCGCGTTGTTTGTGGACTCACAGGCGGCAATGGATGCGCTGCTGGAGCATGTGCACCCGATGGCACTGTGTTGGGATCGCATCCACCCTAATCTGACGGGGCACATGGCGTTGGCGTTGGCGTTTCTGCGCGCTATCGGTGCGGAAGGATTGGATTAACGGCGCAACCACTGCACGCCAGTTTCAGTGACGATGGCATCCATGGGGATATCGTAAGCCTGCGGAAAAATAGTCGCCAATTTTGCAGCCTGTAGACCGATGCCGACCACAAACGGTTTGGGTGATAGTGTTGCCAGCGTGCGATCAAAATAGCCACCGCCATAGCCCAAACGATAGCCCGCTGTATCCCAGCCCAAGCAGGGTGCCAGCAAGCTGTTGGGTATCAGTACGTCGTTGTGTGCGGGAGGCACGGGAATATCCCAATCGTCGCGTTCCATCACGGTGTCTGGTGTCCACGCGCGAAAACTGAGCGCTTCGCCTCTGGTGTTACAGACGGGCAGAGCAATACGTATGCCGCGTTGTATTAACGCTTCAAACCAGAACATCACATCAAATTCACCTTGAATGGGCCAGTAGCCGCCCAATATGTGGCCAGGTACAAGGCTTTCGGCGAGCAGTGCATCCAGATGCGCCGCCAAGGTGTTGGCCATGGCCGTGCGTTGTTCGTCGCTGACTTGGCGGCGTATTTCTCGCTGGCGTTGTCGCTCAGCTTTGCGCCAGTGGGAAAGGTCTTGCATCTGTTGCTTATCCGCGTTGTCTTCCAATTCAGCAGCATAGCAGGGTGGTGAGGTGTAGCTGCCCGATGCGGTCATGGTGTGGGTTCCTTTGCGAAGCGCGTGTGCGTTGAAGTCGGTGTCGGTTCTTATATGGCCAACATTTCTTTGGCGTGTGCACGCGATTGGGTGGTGACAGTTTCGCCGCCGATCATACGAGCAATTTCGTCAATGCGCTGCTTGTCGGCCAAAGTGGTGAGTGACGTTTCCATGCGTTTGCCTTTTTGCTGTTTGCTCACTTGCAGGTGTCGGTGCGCTTGCGCTGCGACTGGCGCCTGATGCGTGACGCACAGCACTTGCCCGCGTTCACCCAGTTGACGCAGCAGTTTGCCCACCACCGCTGCTGTGGTGCCGCCGATACCGACGTCTACTTCGTCAAACACCAGTGTGGGAATGTGTGAAGTGTTGGCAGTGACGACCTGGATCGCGAGTGAAATGCGCGATAGCTCGCCGCCGGATGCCACACGCGCTAAGGCGCGAGGCGGGGTGTCGGGTTGGGTGCTGATCAGGAACTCGATTTGCTCTGCACCGTGGGTGTGGAGTTGGCTGTCTGTATGCGGCGTCAGAGCGATATCAAAACGGCAGTGTGTCATTTTCAGCAATGTCAATTGCTCGTTCACTTGTTGGCTCAGTGATTTGGCGGCTTGCACGCGTTTCTTGCTCAAACTCGTCGCCAATTTTTGATAGTGGGTGGCTACGATGGCCTGCTGTTGTTGCAGGCGTGCAACAGTGCCATCGCTGTCGCGCAGGGTGGCCAATTCGGTGTGCAGCGCCTCATGCAGCGCGGGCAGCTCGCGCGCCTGGATGCGATGTTTGCGTGCCAGTTCGTACAGGCTGTGCAAACGCTGTTCGACATCGTGCAGACGTTTGGGATCGAGATTGAGTCGATCGCGGTAGCGTTGTAAATCGCTGCTGGCTTCTTCCACCTGGATCAGCGCGCTGTTCAACATATCAGTGACAGACGGCAGTGCTTCGCCTAGCGCGGAGCGCGACAACAGTTGTTGTGCTGACAGCAGCAGTTGCTGCAAGTTGCCGCGATCGTCTTCGCAGCACAGCTGCAACAACTGCTCACATTGGTTGATCAATTCACCGGCATTGGCCAGTTCTTTTTGTTCCGCTTCCAGTGCGATGAGTTCATCCGGCTGTGGGGCGATGCGATCCAGTTCTTCCACCTGGTATTCCAGGAGCTGTAAGCGTGCGCTGAAATCTTCTTGCACACCTTGCAGGCGCTCGATTTGTTGCTGGATTTCTCGCCATTCACGATGCGAGTGTTGCAGTTGCTTTAATTCTTGGCTGTGTTGACCGAAAGCATCCAGCAAGCGGCGATGTGTTTCTTTTTTCAACAGTGATTGGTGTTCGTGTTGGCTGTGGATATCAACCAGCATCTCGCCGAGTTCACGCAGCTGGCTCAGCGTTGCAGGTTGGCCATTGATCCAGGTGCGGGAGCGCCCCTCGCGCAGCACGGTGCGGCGCAACAGGCACTGTTGCTCGTTTTGTGGAAAGCCGTGCACATCCAGCCACTCACAGGCGTGAGGTGTGGTTTGCAGATCAAATAATGCACTGATGTCGGCGCGCTCGGCACCGGTGGCAATAGCATCGGCATCGGCGCGATCGCCCAGCGCCAGCGCCAGCGCATCCAGCAGAATGGACTTGCCTGCGCCGGTCTCGCCGGTGATGGCGGTCATGCCGTGCTGGTATTCGACGTCCAGTGAGCGGGCGACGGCGTAGTCCCTGATGCTGAGCTGCAAAAGCATGTCTGCCCCCTTGGACGCTTGGCTGTTGATGGTGGTTATAGTGGTTATTTATACAGTAGTGCCTGGCGGTTCACAAGCAGGCGGGATGTGCTATGGTGGCCTCAGCCGAATTCTCGGCATTTTCGGAGTGAATCATGTTTCGCAGTTTCAATAAGTTCAGCGCTAGCTTTGCGGGTGTGTTGCACACTTGCACGCCGATGCTGCATCGAGCTGCTGCGGAACCGCTTCACTAATACCGAAGCAACCGCGCGGCTCAACAGCAGGGCCGCGCAGTATTCATGCCCCTCGCTGTTCCGCCTCCGGTTGCCAACCCGTTTTGTACTTTGTCGACTGAGGAGACATGACTGTGACAGCACATCATCAAACATCATCCGTTTTGCCGGCCATTACGATGACGCGCTCCGACTACGCTGAGATCACGCGTTTGTTGGACGGGCTGCCCGCCGCGCGCCAAGCCGAACTGGAAAATCTGCAGGAAGAACTGGCGCGCGCCCAACTGGTGGCGGATGACGCACTGCCAGCGGGTGTGGTGCGCATGAACAGCCAGGTGACTTTTTTCAACGAAGAAACCGAAGACACCGTAACGCGCCGCTTGGTGTACCCGGGGCCAGACACCGCACAGCCCAATGCCGTGTCTATTTTTAATGCGGCGGGTAGTGCATTGATCGGCCTGTCCGTCAACCAGGTGATCAATTGGCCGTTGTCAGAAGGTCGTCATGCACGCTTGCGGGTGTTGGTGGTGGAGTAAGGCGCAGCGCCGGGTGAGGTCGGTTCAGGATGGCAGGCTTCAGCTCCCTCATCCGCCCTGCGGGCACCTTCTCCCATGAATGGGAGAAGGGAAAAGCAGCAGGCAGCACCTTCAACCCTCTCCTGATTTCAGGAGAGGGTGGCGCGTAGCGCCGGGTGAGGTCGGTTCAGGATGTGCCGGAGTCCAGAGAAATGAATTTATGACAGGGAATGTCAATCATGGAAAAACAGTCAACGCTGAAATCCCGAGCGCTTCGTCGGTCACAAACAGAAGCTGAAGCATTGCTGTGGCAATATTTACGTGCTCGGCGTTTGTGCGGTTTCAAGTTCCGTCGCCAACATCCTTTCCCGCCATACATTGCCGATTTCTATTGTGCGGAGAAAAAACTGATTATCGAGCTGGATGGGAGTCAGCATCTTGATCGGCAAGAATATGACGCAGAACGAACACGCTTTCTGAATGCAAAGGGTAATACCGTGTTGCGG
>CAZZNL010000078.1:2325-7338 GCA_964655625.1 uncultured Pseudomonadales bacterium | reverse complement strand
ATCCGGTGCAGGTGATTTGACCGGTGATGCCAAGGCTGACATTGTTGTGGGCGCCTATCGCCATAAAGCTACCGTAACTGTTAGTGGCAAAACGAAATCACTCAAACAAGCTGGGGCGGTTTATACCTTTAGCTGCGCGGTAGAATCGGCACCTTGCACGCCAATCTTCCGCAAAGAAGGTGAGGCGAAATCCGATCGTCTTGGCTACAGTGTAGCAGCAGGTGGTGATATCGATGGTGATGGTCAGCTGGATATCATTGCCGGTGCGCCAGGGCGAGATACCACCGTGACCGTGACCACACCAAAAGGAAAAACTAAAGTTAAAAAACTCAAGGATGTGGGCGCGGTATACATGCTGGATGGTGTTACTGGTGCAAATGTCGGCAATCCATTGCTGGGAATACGTGCCAAAGATAACCGTGGCATGTATCTCGCAACGGGTGGTGATATCAATCTTGATGGCTATGCAGATATCATTACCTCTGCACCGAAAGCCGATACGCAAGTCTGGGTAGTCAAAAAACCAGGCAAGCCACCAAAACTGAAAACCATACGTGACATTGGTTATGTGGAAGTGATGTCAGGTAAAGTGGTAACAGGAAACTGAGCGCAGAAACAGAAGAGCGGGGTAAGTTTGGAAAATAGTGGTCAGCTTACCCATCTCAATGCACGCGGTGAGGCGCGCATGGTGGATATCAGTGACAAGATATCCACTGTGCGTGAGGCTAGGGCGGAAGTTTGGGTGCAGATGCAGCCTGCCACTTTACAGGCCATATTTGATGGCAACGTGGGCAAGGGTGATGTGTTGGCAACGGCGCGCATTGCCGGCATTCAGGCTGCCAAGCAGTGCAGTCAGTTAATCCCTCTGTGCCACCCCTTGCAGTTGTCTGCTGTGAGTGTCGATTTCGTGGCCGACCATGCAAACAGCCGGTTGCGTATCGAAACCTGCTGTAAATTGGCGGGCAAAACAGGTGTCGAAATGGAGGCACTGACGGCCGCAAGCATTGCGGCACTGACCATCTACGATATGTGCAAGGCACTCGAAAAGAGTATGGTGATTACTGGGTTGCGCCTGCTGGAAAAAACGGGTGGCAAAAGTGGCAGCTATCAAGCTGATAGATAGCTTGATGAACATCTCTTAATTACATGATTTATATAAAATATTTTGCTAAATACCGCGAGTGGATGGGGTTGGCGCAAGAGGAGCTGGATGCTGAGCCTGAGTCTCTGCTGCAACTTCAGCAATTGCTTCAGGAAAAGCGTGCTAACTTCTTGAAAATTAAGAATGATCCCTTGTGTTTGATGGCGGTGAATCAGCAGTTAGTCCACTCAGAGGACGTAGTTTTGCGACCAGGAGATGAAGTGGCTTTCTATCCTCCTGTGACAGGCGGTTAGATTGAACATTGAAATATCATTACAACCCATTGTTATTGCTGAAGAACATCAAAGTATTGCCGGTGTTGATGGCGCGGGTGCCGTGGTGGTATTTAGTGGTCAAGTACGAAAGCAGGGTACACGAGGCGATTTGGTGGCTATGGAGTTGGAGCACTATCCGGGCATGACGGAGGCCTGCATTGCAAATTTCGTGCAGGAAGCCGTTCGGCGCTGGCAGCTGCTGGCTGTTAGGGTAGTGCATCGCGTTGGACGTTTGCTGCCGGGAGAAACAATTGTGCTGGTTGCTGTCGCAGCTCAACATCGGGCGGAAGCTTTTGCGGCTGCAGAATTCATTATGGACTACCTCAAAAACCGCGCACCTTTCTGGAAAAAAGAGTTCACCGACGACGGCGCGTATTGGGTTGAGCAGAAAGTTTCGGACGTGCAGGCTCTCGAGCGCTGGTAGTGTTGGGGAGTGTGACGGCAAGTTCTTCATACTCACCCGGTTGCAGTTCGCCGAGTGACCAAGCGCCAATTTGGGTGCGTATCAGTCGTAATGTCGGAAAGCCAACAGCCGCCGTCATCCGTCGCACCTGACGATTTTTACCTTCGCAGATAGTCAATTCCAGCCAGCTAGTGGGGATGGCTGCACGATAACGTATGGGTGGATTGCGCGGCCAGAGCGTGCTGGGTTCTGTCACTTTCTTGGCTTTGGCGGGTCGAGTTAGGCCGTCTTTGAGCGCAACGCCTTGCCGCAGTTGCTTAATGGCGATGTCGTCTATAGCGCCGTCGACCTGCACCAGGTAGGTTTTGGGAAGTTTGTGGCGCGGATCGCTGATGCGATGTTGTAGCAAGCCGTCATCCGTGAGCAGCAGCAGTCCTTCTGAGTCAAAGTCCAAGCGTCCGGCGGGATAAATTCTGTCGTCGCCAAAAAAGGGTTTGAGTGTTGGTCGCTGTTGCTGATCAGTGAATTGCGACAGCACACCGTAGGGTTTGTTGAACAATACCAGTCGACTCATTTCTGTGCTTCGCGTTTTTGTTTTGTAGCAAATCTACAAGATATTCAGGGGACTCGTATATAATTGCCCGCAACCATCATCCCACAAGGATGATCTGTTGTTGTTCAGGCACATTTTATCGGAGTAAAGCCAATGACCTACAAAAAAATACAGGTTCCAGCCCATGGTGAAAAAATCACGACCAATGCCGACTTCTCCTTGAATGTGCCTGACAAGCCCATCATCCCGTTTATCGAAGGTGATGGTACGGGTGTTGATATCACTCCCGTTATGCGCAAAGTAATTGATGCTGCAGTGAAAAAAGCTTACAGCGGCAAGAAAGAAATCGCATGGATGGAGATTTACTGCGGGGAGAAATCGGCAGAGTTGTATGAAGGTAACTGGTTCCCTGAGGAAACGCTGCAAGCGATCAAAGAATATGTCGTTTCCATCAAGGGGCCGCTCACCACGCCAGTAGGTGGCGGTTTCCGCTCATTGAATGTGGCGCTGCGCCAGGAACTGGATTTGTATGTCTGCCTGCGTCCTGTGCGTTGGTTTAAAGGTGTGCCAAGCCCAGTCAAAGAACCGCACAAGACGGATATGGTGATCTTCCGTGAGAATGCGGAAGATATTTATGCTGGTATTGAGTGGAAGGCAGGCAGCGCTGAAGCGGATAAGGTCATTGCTTTCTTGCAGAATGAAATGGGCGTGAAAAAAATCCGCTTTCCCGAAAATTGTGGCATCGGCGTCAAACCAGTATCGAAAGAAGGTACAGAGCGTTTGGTGCGCAAGGCCATTCAGTATGCCATCGATAACGACAAGCCCTCTGTGACCTTGGTGCACAAGGGCAACATCATGAAATTCACCGAAGGTGGATTTCGCGATTGGGGCTATGCCTTGGCGCAGAACGAGTTTGGCGCTAAACAGATTGGTGAGGGTCCATGGTGTGAGTTTGCCAACCCAAAAACAGGTAAGAAAATCGTCGTTAAGGATGCTATTGCCGACGCCTTCCTGCAGCAGATTTTACTGCGCCCTGAGGAGTACGACGTTATTGCCACCCTCAATCTGAATGGTGATTACATTTCTGATGCGCTGGCGGCACAAGTGGGTGGTATTGGCATTGCGCCCGGTGCCAACCTCTCAGACACCATCGCTATGTTCGAAGCTACCCACGGCACCGCGCCGAAGTATGCCGGTCAGGACAAGGTAAACCCTGGTTCATTGATCTTGTCTGCAGAAATGATGCTGCGCCATCTGGGCTGGTCGGAAGCTGCGGATCTGGTGATCAAAGGCATGGACGGTGCGATTCAGGCCAAGACCGTAACTTATGACTTTGAGCGTTTAATGGATGGAGCCACTTTGGTGTCTTGCTCACAGTTTGGTGACGAGATGATCAAGCACATGTGATTCGCGGTGGTTGCTGCCCAGCCACACAAAAGCCCGCCTTATGTGCGGGCTTTTTTATTGCAGCTTAGGAGGCTTCACTGGCAGTTTGTTGTGCCGCTGATGAGGCAGTGATATTGGTGGCGTGCAAGCCTTTGGGTCCCGGAGTGACTTCAAAGCTGACAGACTGACCCGCTTTGAGTGTTTTGTAGCCTTCCATGGTAATGGTGGAGAAGTGGGCGAACAGATCTTCGCCGCCACCATCAGGGAGGATAAACCCGTACCCTTTGGCATTATTGAACCACTTCACTGTGCCCGTTGGCATAATACGGCCCTCTATTGGTACATCTTCCTGTTGTGCGGCAACCGCTATTGGAGGCAGCCTTTCTTGTTGTATTTTTTATGATGTGCACTTGTCAATAGCACACGGAGCTGTTTTTTAACCAGAAAGCGACAGAGAGTCAAGCGTCTGCTGCTGATGCAGGGCAAGGTATGTGCGGGTCTGGGGATTGATTTTACAGGTGTCAGCGTTCACCATACGCGCGCCTTGAAAACGGTGTAAACCGGCGGCAAATAGTCGCTTCCTTCATCTATCCACTCCAAACATGAACGGGGAATCCATGAAGATTCTGGTTGCAGTCAAGCGCGTCGCAGACGCCAACGTAAAAATTCGCCCGAAAGCCGACGGTACAGGTGTCGACCTGACTAACGTCAAAATGGCGGTTAACCCATTTTGTGAAATCGCAGTAGAAGAGGCGGTGCGTTTGAAAGAAGCCGGTGTGGCTACTGAAATCGTTGTCGTATCCATTGGCGATAAAGAAGAACAAATTCGTACAGCATTGGCTCTCGGTGCTGATCGCGGTATTTTGGTAAAAACCGATGCAGAAGTGCAGCCACTGGGTGTGGCAAAGGCATTGAATGCCGTTGTAGCACAAGAAAAACCGGATCTGGTTATTCTGGGCAAGCAATCTATTGACGGCGATAACAACCAAGTAGGCCAGATGTTGGCTGCATTGGCTGGTTTGGCGCAAGGTACGTTCGCTTCTGTTGTAAAAGTAGACGGCGGTAAAGTGAATGTTACGCGTGAAATCGACGGCGGTTTACAGACCGTCAGCTTGTCACTGCCTGCGGTAGTGACAACAGATTTGCGTTTGAACGAGCCGCGTTATGCATCGTTGCCAAATATTATGAAAGCCAAAAAGAAGCAGCTGGATACTGTTACCCCAGAATCTTTGGGCGTAGATATTGCGCCGCGCTT
>CAZZNL010000078.1:0-2315 GCA_964655625.1 uncultured Pseudomonadales bacterium | reverse complement strand
CTTCACGGTTGTCAAAGTTGAGCCGCCGGCTGAACGCAAAGCCGGTATCAAAGTGGCAGATGTAGCGACCTTGGTCGATAAATTGAAAAACGAAGCGAAGGTGATCTGATATGACAACGCTTGTTATTGCTGAACACGACAATGTTAGTCTGAAAGGTGCAACGCTCAACACCGTTGCTGCTGCACAAGCTATTGGTGGCGATATTCATGTCCTGGTTGCTGGTGCTCAGTGCGCTGCTGCTGCTGATGCTGCTGCAAAAGTAGCTGGCGTGGCCAAAGTATTGGTGGCGGACAATGCCGCTTACGCACATCAGTTGGCAGAAAATGTCAGTCTGTTGGTGGCAGAGTTGGGCAAGGCATACAGTCATATCCTTGCGCCTGCGACATCTAACGGCAAAAACGTGTTGCCGCGTGTTGCCGCTCTGCTGGATGTGGCACAAATTTCTGAAATCACTGCCGTAGTCAGCGCAGACACTTTCCAGCGCCCAATTTATGCAGGTAACGTAATTGCCACTGTGAAATCATCGGATGCAATTAAAGTGTTGACTGTACGCACCACAGGTTTTGATGCGGTTGCTGCTGAAGGTGGCTCTGCTGCTGTGGAAGCCGTAGCTGTGGCTAAAGATGCAGGTACTTCATCGTTTGTCGGTGAAGAAATTGCCAAAAGCGATCGCCCTGAATTGACGGCCGCAAAAATTGTTATTTCCGGTGGTCGCGGTATGGGTTCTGGTGAGAACTTCCATCTGTTGGACGGTATCGCTGACAAACTGGGCGCGGCTGTTGGCGCTTCGCGTGCAGCGGTAGATGCTGGCTTTGTGCCAAACGATATGCAGGTTGGTCAGACTGGTAAAATTGTTGCGCCGGATCTGTACGTTGCCGTGGGTATTTCTGGTGCTATCCAACACTTGGCGGGCATGAAGGATTCCAAAGTTATTGTTGCTATCAACAAAGATGAGGAAGCCCCCATTTTCCAAGTGGCAGACTATGGCTTGGTGGCTTATTTGTTCACTGCGTTGCCTGAGCTGGAAAAAGCACTGTAATTTTTTTTACCAAAGTGCCACAAAAAAGCCCGCAACTGCGGGCTTTTTTGTGGGCTAGCGTTGTGGTGCGTGCTGCCGTGTTAGAGCCAAGTGCCACCAGTGTTGCCAGTGACTTGCTGCGATAGCAGTGCCTGATTCCATTCAACGATCATTTCTGTCAATTGATGGGCTTGTCGGTCTAGGCTGGCAAGTTCTTGTTCGGTATTGCGCGCGCCCGTATAAACCTCAATAGCGCGGCTGCGCAATGCCAATGGATGCGTGGGGTAGTCCATTTTGTAGAGTTCGAGTTGCCAACGCGTATTGTTCACAATGGCGCGATAGAGTGCCAATTTTGTTGGCAGTGTGTAAACGCTGAAGTCGGTCAGCTCGCCAAGCCCTGTTAAGTCTAGTGAAAGAATCAGTGCAGTTTTGCATTCCGGACTGACAGCTATGGTGGCAGTGCGGCGTGTTTTACAGATGATGGATAGGCCGCCAAAACTTTGTCCTGGTGTAATTTGGTTCACGGCGCGACCGTTGGTGTCATCGTCGGGATAGACCGAAAGCTGTCCTTTGAGTAGGAAGGAATACCGCCTGCCGGCTTTGCCAGCAGTAAGCAGAGTTTCACCGCTGCTAAACTCCATAAAGCAGGCATTTTTCATCAAGGTATCAAGCTGGCTTTTATCAATCGTGCGAACTTCATTGACGAAGGAAATGCCATTAATAAACGCATTGGCCATCTCTTGCGGGTAGGTGGCTATGGGGATGGCTTTCATATCAGGCTCCGCTGTTCTTGAGTAGTGAGCAGCATGCTCATGGTGATATCAGCGTGAGGGTAGCACAGTTTTCTGCTTACAATGGTGCGATTTCAATGTCAGCTGCCGGAGGGTGGCGAATGGTGTCGAGTTTGTATCATTCACGAACGGTGGTGGTCAGGTTGTTGGTGTGCCTGTATCTATTGCTGGTTTTGTGTTTTTGTCTTGCCGCGCTTTACACATGGTACGTCAGCAGCTGGCGTGGGCCGTGGCGTGATATGTGGGAAGTGATGCCTTTTTTGCAGAAAGCAGTGTCAGGGCAGGCGCAGTGGCAAGATTATTGGGAGCAGTACGGTTTTTCTCACCGGCCGCTGATGTCGCGTTGGTTATGGCAAGCAGACCTTCGCTGGTTCTCTGCGAGCAATTGGTTGTTGGTTTTTGTATCGCTGGCTATGCAGGTTGTGGCGTTGTTATCTGTGCGGCGCGTGTTGTTGCACGATGAAATTTTTTCAACATGGCAGCGCAGGATCGTGTTGGCAGGCAC
>CAZZNL010000077.1:4753-7462 GCA_964655625.1 uncultured Pseudomonadales bacterium | reverse complement strand
CACTAGAACCTGGTTTGCGCTTATTTGTTCTCAAACCGCAAACGGGACGCACTCATCAACTGCGCGTGATGATGAAAGCCTTGGGCAGCCCCATCATTGGTGACACACGCTATGGCGGCACACCGGCAGATCGCGGTTATTTGCACGCATTGCAACTGAGCTTTACCTGGAACAGCGAAGCGATTGCGGTACACAGTATGCCGACAGAAGGCACGCTGTTCACAAAACTGCCTGAATATTTCAACGCCAGCATTGCATGCGACTGATGCGCGCCTTGTTAACGCTGTTCTTTTTGCTGCCGCTGCCGCTATCGCTCAATGCGCAGACAGTGCCAACATTAGCGTGGACTTTCTTGCGCAGCCAGCCGCGTGCCAGTGAGCATTTCACACAAGGGCTGGTCTACGCTGAAAGCCAGTTGTTTGAAAGTACCGGAAAATATGAGCACTCTGCTGTGTTTGCTTATCACGCCACTACACTGCAAGAAACGCACCGTCGCCCACTAGCAAATAATGTTTTCGGTGAAGGGCTGACATACCTGCACGGAAAACTTTATCAAGCCAGCTGGCGCTCTCACGTCATTTTCGTCTACGACACACAATTGCGTCTTTTAAAAACGTTGCCGCTGCGTGGAGAGGGCTGGGGTCTGACCACCAACGGCAGCGCACTGATTCTCAGTGACGGCTCCAACCAGCTACATTTTCTAGATCCCGATACCGGCGCACTGCAACGCACACTCACTGTGAACGACCACAGCGATACGCTTTGGTCACAGCTCAACGAATTGGAATGGGTGGATGGCCATATCCTCGCCAACATCTGGCACAGCAACAACGTGTTACTGATTGATAGCAATGATGGCCGCGTAAAAGGACGGTACGATTTCAGCCGTTTGTCCGAGACTATTAGCCAGCAGATGCAACATCGAACACCAGAGGATGTGCTCAACGGCATGGCCTGGCGCACCAGCGATCGCACCTTACTTGTCACTGGCAAAAATTGGCCGCTGTGGTTTTTTGTGCAACTGACTATGCCTGAATCACACTAAAAACAGAAAAACCATTCTCAACCAGAGAAACCATTTTCAACCAGAGAAAACCCTCACGCACTTACAACACACTCTTGCGCTTGAATACGTAAAAAAAGTTGGGCTCACTGACAAGATAAAGATTGCCCTCTTCATCCATCGCCACACCTTCAGCTTGCGGCACGGTTTTTTGCAGCCCGTGTTGTCCTGCTTTCAATGACAACTTACTGATAGGCCAACCTGTCACATCCAACTCCAAAATCAGATGCGATTGATCGGACAGCGCCAACAAGTGGCCACTGCTTTCGTCATACTGCAAGCTGGACAGATCACTGACAAATAAACCTGCATTGCGCTCTGGATCATCGACAATAATCACCGCCATCGGCTTGCTTTCATCAGTGTGCGGAAAGCCGCTGATCTCATAAATGCGCACCGGGTCGCGCTCTTTCGCAACAAACAAACGCTTGTTTTTGTGATCGTATGCCAAGCCCTCAAAACCCTTGTTGCCGCTCAGGTTGATCCCTAAAGTCAGCTGTTGAAAATCTTTCGCATGCACCGCCTTGGTGTCATCAGCAATACGCACCTTGACCAAACGCTGGTCGCGCTCATCGGTAATCACAAAAGTATTTTTTTGCATGTACTCGATGGCTTCCGGGTCAAAAAAACCACCCAACTGGATGCGGCGCAATATCCGCCCATCCAGAGACAACTCAATGATCTGCGGGTTCTTATTGGTGACGGTAAACAGCGTTCTGCGATCCGGATCGAAGGTGAGCGCCGACATATCGTCATCCAGACCTTCTATGGGCATGCCCTCCACTACCACTTCGTAGTCGGACAGGCCGATGACATCGGCGCGAGGGTGTGCCGCCACACCCCACTGCGCCAGCCACAGCCGCAAGTGATGGTGTGCGCCTTGATAGCGCAGCAACAGGCCTCCTGCCACGCAGCCGACCACGACAACCCCCGCTATAAACCACAATATTTTTTTCATACGCACTCACTGAACTTCTGCTGCGACCACCGCTATCCAAGCCATCGTACACAGAATATCCTAGGGTCAACACCCCGCAGCATTGCGGGCTACAATACCTCTCCCCTCATGTGTTAGTGGATCGCCATGTCTGCCTCGTCTACCCCTGTCGCCCACCCCAGCTTCGAACTGCTGCGCAGCCAGAAAATTTCTGCCTTGAATCTCACGGTCGAGGAATACCGACACAGGAAAACCGGCGCACAACATATTCATCTGGCATCCGACAATGACGAAAACGTGTTTCTGGTTGCTCTGCGCACCGTGCCACATGATTCCACTGGCGTTGCACATATTCTGGAACACACGGCGCTGTGCGGCAGTGAAAAGTATCCCGTACGCGATCCTTTCTTTTTGATGACGCGTCGCTCGCTCAATACTTTCATGAATGCGTTCACCAGTTCAGACTGGACCGCCTACCCGTTTGCCAGTCAGAACAAACAAGATTTCAACAACTTGCTGGATGTATATCTCGACGCCGTCTTTTTTGCCCGTCTTGATCCACTGGATTTTGCCCAGGAAGGTCATCGCCTCGAATTTGAAACCATGAATGACCCGTCTTCCGCGCTGACCTTCAAAGGCGTGGTATTCAATGAAATGAAAGGCGCGATGAGTTCAGTGACATCGACCTTGTGGCAAACGCTGACGCGCT
>CAZZNL010000077.1:0-4743 GCA_964655625.1 uncultured Pseudomonadales bacterium | reverse complement strand
CCATTACAACAGCGGCGGCGAACCGGATTGCATTCCCGATTTGAGTTATGAACAACTCGTTTCGTTTTATCGCTCGCACTACCATCCGTCGAACGCCATTTTCATGACTTTCGGCAATATCCCTGCCCATGAGCAGCAGAAAAAATTTGAAGAGCAGGCGCTGTCGCGTTTCGACAAGCTAGATCACACCATTAGTGTTCCCGATGAAAAACGCTATCTCGCTCCCGTCAATATCGAAACCACTTATGCACTGGACGAGTCCAATACGCGCGGCAAAACGCACATCGTGACGGCGTGGCTACTGGGCCACAGCGCAGATCTCAAAGCACATCTGCGCGCACAATTATTGACCTCCGTATTGTTAGACAACGCTGCCTCACCACTGCAACAAGCACTGGAAACGTCAACACTCGGCACCTCGCCCTCACCGCTGTGCGGACTGGAAGATTCACAGAAAGAGCTGTTGTTTGTCGCCGGCCTGGAAGGCTCCGATCCGGAACACACCGGCCAAGTGGAATACCTGATCCTGGATGTGTTGAAAAATATCGCTGAAAAAGGCGTGCCGCAAGAACAGATCGACGCCTGTTTGCACCAACTGGAGTTACAACAGCGGGAGATCAGCGGCGACGGCTACCCTTACGGTCTGCAATTAATTCTGCAAGCTCTCAACAGCGCCACGCACCGCGGCGATCCTGTTGCTCTGTTGGATCTGGATCCTGCGCTGGCAGCATTGCGACTGGAGTCGCGCAATCCTGAATTTATCAAACACCTTGCTCGAGAACTGCTGCTGGAAAATCAGCATCGCGTGACACTCACATTGAAACCCGATCCACAACTGTCACAGCGCCGCGATACGGCAGAGAAAAATCAGTTGGCGCGCATCCGTGAAAAACTGTCTGACACAGATTGCCAATACATTGTTGAACAGAGTCTGGCACTGCAAGCGCGCCAGGAAGCCGTGCTCGATGAAAACATTCTTCCTCGCGTCACCTTGGCTGATGTCCCTGCTGATTTAACAATACCGCAAGCGGCTGGTACTGACGCAGGTGCGGTACCTCTCACGCGCTATCACGCCGGTACCAACGGCATCGTTTACCACCAACTATTAGTAACGCTACCTGCATTGTCACCACAGGAATGCCAGTTGCTTCCGCTCTACACCGCCTGCTTGACAGAAGTGGGCCATGGCACCAGCAGCTACCTACAGGCGCAGCAGCGACAAGCTGCACTCTGCGGCGGCATCCATGCCTATCCCAGCATGAACAGTGCTGTCGGTGACACCCAAACAACGCAAGGCTATCTGGTGCTGTCCACCAAGGCTTTGGCGCGCAATCAACACGCAGCCGCGCAACTGTTGTTTGATACTTGGCAGCATGCCCGTTTCGACGAACACCAACGCCTGCGCGAACTGATCGCCCAGATGCGCACCCGCCGCGAGCGCAGTTTGACCGGCAACGGTCATACACTGGCTATGTCAGCAGCCTCTCAAGGATTTTCGCCGCTGGCACAATACCAGCACATGGTCGGTGGACTGGGTGGCGTAGCACCGATAAAACATCTGGATCGCTCACTGGATGATGCTGCTGCACTAGAGAGCTTTGCCTATCAACTTGCCCAGCTGCACCAAAAACTGCTGCAACAACCACTGCAATTGTTGTTGGTAGCCGAACAAGAGCGCGATGCAGAATGCAGAAGCAGCTTGCAGCAATTGTGGCAGTCTGCACCGTCGGTGACACATTCGACACTGGCACTGCCCTACACACCGCATGCCGTAGCGCAGATGTGGCAGATCAGCACGCAGGTCAACTTCTGTGCCCGCGCATGGCCAACTGTCGCCATGAGCCACCCCGACGCCGCAGCACTGACCGTACTCGGCGGCTATCTGCGCAACGGCTTCTTACACCGAGCCATTCGAGAGCAGGGCGGCGCTTACGGCGGCGGCGCCAGCCACGACAGCGCACTGGGCACGTTCCGCCTATACTCCTATCGGGATCCACGTTTTTCCGAGACCTTGGCCGACTTTGAACAAGCCATTGATTGGCTCGGCAGCACGGCGCCACAAGCACAAAAAGTGGAAGAAGCCATCCTCGGTGTCATCGCCTCCTTGGACAAACCCGGCTCTCCAGCTGGCGAAGCCAAAGGTGCGTTCCATCGTCGCCTGTTCGGTCGCCACGATGATGTGCGTCGCCAATTCCGTGCGCAGGTACTCGCGGTAAGTGGAGACGATTTACAGCGTGTCGGCGCACTGTACTTGACACCGGACAAAGCTCACACTGCTGTTATCAGCGATGCTAGCCGCGTGAGTGAGGCGGAGGCACTGCATCTGGAAATTTGTCGGATAGACTAGCGAGACCGCAAGCAACAACCAGAACCACAATCAGAACTACGCTTAGAACTACGCTTAGAACCACGATCAGAACCACGATGGGCAGCACGCAGCATGACGCAACACGACACCTGGTATCTTGAAGGCTATTTCACGCGCGACAACGTGCTCAGCCGTGCGCGGATTGCTAATTTCCCCTTCAGGATCGGCCGTGAAATCGGACTGGAGTTTCTCGTACCCAGCAACAAAGCGTCGCGTCTGCACGCTGAAATTCGCCAGCAGGATGACCATTTGCTGCTCGTCGATAACGACAGTACCAACGGCACCTACATCAACCATATCGAAATCAAAAAACCGACAGAACTGCAACACGGCGACATCCTGCACTTCGCCGATTTTGAAGTGCGCATTGTCAAAGAATCGATCAGACGCTCTTCAAACCCCACTGTTAAACACCAAGCCATTTCCGGGACACCGGCGCTGTCCAATATCATGCCCACCGGTATCCGCGAATTGCAGGAACTGGTGCAGAACAAAATGATTGCGCCGGCCTTTCAGCCCATTGTGCGCACACAGACTGAAGACGTATACGCTTACGAAATTCTGGGACGCGGTGCGCATCCCGCACTGCCAGCCAATCCGGGCATACTGTTTCGCATCGCTGAAAGCGCCAGCGGCCTGCCGATGCATCTCAGCCAACTGTTCCGCGATGTCGGCATCGCCACCGCTGCAACGTTTAACTCCGATGCGCTGTTCTTCATGAACGTGCATCCCGACGAGCTGCGCTACGCGCGCTTGTTGTTGCTGCAAATGGAACGCATACGCCGCGAGTATCCCGATATTGGCTTGGTGCTGGAGATCCACGAAAAAGCAGTACCCAGCCTGTCTGATATGAAAAAAATCTGCCGCGAATTGGATCACCTGAAAATCAAACTCGCCTATGACGATTTCGGTGCCGGGCAAGCACGATTTATTGAATTGATTGAAGCGCCTGCTCACTACCTGAAGTTTGATATGAGTTTGGTACACGACATCGACAAAGCGGAACCAGCCAAACGCACCATGGTGCAATCACTGGTCACGCTCTCCAAGAGCATGGGCGTGCAAACGCTGGCAGAAGGCCTAGAGCGCATCGAAGAGGTACAGGTGTGCCGCGATATGGGCTTTGACCTGATACAAGGCTACTACTACGGCGAACCCCGCACAGGGCTGCTGTAGTTTTGGACTTGTAGTTTTGGACTTGTAGTTTCTGGCCTGTAGTTTCTGATCTGTAGTTTCGGGTTGGGCAAGGACTGCTAGAATACAGCTCTATTCTCCGGAGACTGGTAGCGTGCAGCCCACCCAAGACCCGCATCCAGCAACCACCAGAAGCATGGTGGACTGGTTCCGGCACTCAGCCCCGTATATTCATGCGCACCGTGGCAAAACTTTTGTGTTGATGCTGCCGGGTGATGCTTTGCGTGAAGAAACGTTCCTGCACACCGTGCATGACATCGCGCTGCTCACCAGTTTGGGGGTGCGTTTGGTGTTGGCCGTCGGCGCGCGCGCGCAAATCGAAGCGGCACTGGCGCGCACACAGATT
This sequence comes from uncultured Pseudomonadales bacterium, assembly GCA_964655625.1. Taxonomy (GTDB): domain Bacteria; phylum Pseudomonadota; class Gammaproteobacteria; order Pseudomonadales; family UBA7239; genus UBA7239. Next base: position 835 of record CAZZNL010000077.1, on the reverse strand, counting down.
GTGCCGCGTTTTCATCAACATATTCGTATTACGGATGCTGAGGCACTGCCACTGGTTGTCGAAGCCGCCAGCAGTGTGCGCTCACACTTGGAAGCACTGTTATCGACAGGGCTAGTCAATTCACCCATGCACGGTGCGCAAATACGCGTCACCGGCGGCAACTTCATCACCGCCAAACCGATTGGCGTGCGCGACGGCATCGACTTTCACTACACCGGTGAAGTGCGGCGCGTGGACACGGATGCTATCAATACCGCACTGGATCACCACGCTATTGTGGTTCTACCCTGTCTCGGCTACTCCGCCAGCGGAGAAATGTTTAACCTCGGTATTGAGCATGTTGCCACCAGTGTGGCGCAAGCGATTCAAGCCGACAAACTGATCACTTTTGTTGCCGAAGCAGGCATTACTAACGCAAAAGGACAATTACAGCGTGAATTGAAACCGGCACAGGCCAAAAAGCTGCTGCATCCGAATAATATCGCCATCAATAACGCACTACTGGCCTGCTGCCACGCAGTTGAACACGGCACCGCGCGCGCGCATCTGATCAGCTATCGTGAAGACGGCAGCTTGTTGCGCGAATTATTCACACGCGAAGGCAGCGGCACTTTGATTGCCCATGACAGCGCCGAATTGGTACGCCCTGCCACCCTGGACGATGTCGGCGGCATTCTGAATTTGATACAACCCCTAGAAGCCGAAGGCGTACTGGTGCGGCGCTCGCGTGAAATGCTGGAAGCTGAAATTCACAACTTCACCGTCATTGATCACGAGGGTTTAATCGCCGCCTGCATTGCGCTGTATCCTTACACCAACGATGCCGGCAAAACAG
>CAZZNL010000076.1:0-7558 GCA_964655625.1 uncultured Pseudomonadales bacterium | reverse complement strand
CGCGCACCGGCACGCCAAATTCAAAGGTGAGTTCTGTCACTACGCCGCGCGGCAGCTGCAATAAATCTTTGACGCGAAAGTGTAACTCTAGCGGGCGATTAACCGGTTTGTCGCCGCGCTCTGGCGTCCACGGATGTGGACGATTATAGGCAGACAGCATGCCGGGTGGAGAAATGCCCTCCTGCCAGTAGCGCGGGTTGCCGTCTTCTACGGCGGAACAAAAGTTTTCAATCAGTGCTTGCTCAACAGCAACTTCCGCCTCATCAATGACGACAACCTTGCCGAGCCAGTCTTGGATTTGTGGTGGCAAATCAGACACGCTTACATCACCAAAGGCATTTCTAATCCACGGCGCGCAATGATGTTTTTTTGCACTTCCGAGGTGCCGCCGCCGATTGTGTCCAGCGCAGTGGCGCGCAATGAATGCTCCCATTTGCCGTGGCAGGGTGCGTGTTCTACACCTTCATGCAGCATGCTGGATGGGCCGAGCAGATCAAGTGCCGCATTGGCCAAGCGCTGACCGAGCTGAGTGCTGTACAGTTTGCACATGGCCGCTTCCACGGTGGGTACCCCGCCTTTTACAGCAGCGGCGATCACGCGGCGCTGTAGCATCACAGCCGTTTCCAAATCAGTGGCCAGTTGTGCGACTTGTTTGCGCACATGCGGATCGTTTTTTAATGGCTGACCGTCGCGCGTTTCGTTTTTGATCATATCGACAAACACTTCAAATTTCTTTTGCAGTGGGCCAACGGTGTAGAGCGTGAAGCGTTCGTAATCCAGTGCTTCACAGATGTATATCCAGCCTTTGTTGAGTTCGCCGACCAGTGCATCTTCTGGCACAAAGACATCATCAAAAAACACTTCGTTGGTGCGGTGATCGCCCATAGTTTTGATTTCACGCACCGTGATTCCAGCGGAGTTCATCGGGATCAAAAACAGTGAGATGCCTTTGTGTTTGGCGGCCTCGAAATCTGTGCGCGCGGCCAGCCAATACCATTCGGCAAAGTGTGCCGATGTATTGAAGATTTTCTGGCCGTTAACTTTCCAGCCGCCTTCCACTTTTTCAGCTTTTAATTTGAGGGAAGCGAGGTCGGAGCCTGCGCCGGGCTCGGAATAGCCGAGGCAGAATTCGATATCAGCATTCAGAATTTGTGGCAGAAATTCGGCTTTTTGTTTTTCGGAACCGTGGCGAATCAGGGTTTTGCCTACGCAGCCCACGCCTTTGCCGATCAATGGCGCACCTACCGATGCCAGCTCTTCATTTACCAAGTATTCAAAAATACCCTCTTTGGCTTGGCCGCCGTATTCCACCGGCCAGCTCATGCCCAAAAAACGTTTCTTGGCCAACTGTTTGTTGAATTCGCGGCGCTCAGGACTGTCGGCCAACATGGAGTCGGCTTCGCGATCAGGACTCATCACTTCTTTGGCATAGGGCTTCTTGGCTTCTTCGGCCAGAAAGGCGCGCACGTCACGGATAAATTGCTGTTGGTCGGGGCTGAATTCGAAGTCCACGGTGGGCTCCCAAGGCTGGTGTGGCAATAAAAGAGGGCGCTATTTTCGCCGGATTGGGAGGGCAGTGCCAGTGTGAATTGGCGGCGGTAGCGCGGGGAAGTCAGATGTTTGGGCAGAGCGTGGTGAGCAGAAGGAGAGACGAGTGCGGCAGGCTCTGTCTGAGACCTGCCGCATAGGCGTTATCAGTCGCCGGCAACGATGGTGCAGGTTTTGCCGAAGAAGGGATAGAAGCCCTTGGTGTGGAAGTCGACAGTTGAGACGGTTTTGATGCCGCCGTTGGACTTGGCAGCCGCAATGGATGCGTCGCCGCTGTTGACCAAACCAATGATGGTGCTGGCGCAAGCGGTGCCGGTTTTGCTGGTGCCTTTGTAATCGGTGGCAGTAATGGGGCCTCGAACATCGGTGATCAGGCCTGTGCTAGTGGGGGTATAGCCCGCCGCGCAACCGCCCAACAGGGCAACGGAAGACAGAGTGGCGATAGTGGCAATTTTCTTCATCATGTCATATTCCTTTGTAATGATTTTTAGTTAGGTTGCCGCAGTGATACTGCTTGCGGTCAGTGTTTGTCACTTATGAAAAGTGGCTCACTGAGTTAAACACAGCTCCACGGTGGCGGCAAGCAATGAATTGTGTGGGAATGGCTTTTAATGCGGCGGTGTTCCCGTAAGATATTGCCCACCTCTATCAGACCTACGGTTCACTGGCATGACGACCAACAAACAAGCGGCAACAAAAACGGGATCGAAAAAAAATGCTTTCTATGCACAGTCTGGTGGCGTCACAGCGGTGATCAACGCTTCGGCAGCTGGGGTTATCGAAGCCTGTCGCGCGCACGACGATAAAATTGGCAAAGTGTATGCCGGTGCTAATGGCATTATCGGTGCGCTGCGTGAAGAATTGATTGATACCAGCAAAGAAAGTGCAGCGACGATTCAAGCGTTGAAGCATACGCCATCAGGTGCGTTTGGTTCTTGCCGTTATAAATTGAAAGGCATAGATCAGCACCGTGCAGAATATGAGCGTTTGATTGAAGTGTTCAAGGCGCACAACATCGGCTACTTTTTTTACAACGGCGGTGGTGACTCTGCGGATACATGCTTAAAAATTTCACAACTGTCAGAAACAATGGGCTATCCCATTCAGGCGATTCATGTGCCAAAAACAGTAGACAATGATTTGCCGATTACCGATAACAGTCCTGGCTTTGGTTCGGTGGCAAAGTATGTTGCAGTTTCTACCAAGGAGGCGGCGTTGGACGTAGCTTCTATGTGTGAAACATCCACAAAAGTTTTTATTTTAGAGGTGATGGGTCGCCACGCGGGTTGGATTGCGGCTGCTGGCGGTTTGGCGGCAGAACAAGAAGGTGATGCGCCACACATTATTCTGTTTCCGGAGGTGGCGTTTGATAAGGCCAAATTTTTGAAACGCGTAAAAGAAACGGTGCAGAAAAATGGTTATTGCGTGGTGGTGGCGAGTGAAGGCGCACAGTACAAAGATGGCACGTTCTTGGCGGATGCCGGCACGGTCGATGCGTTTGGCCACAAGCAATTGGGCGGCGTTGCACCCACATTGGCGCAAATGGTGAAAGACGAATTGGGTTACAAGTATCACTGGGCATTGGCAGATTATTTGCAGCGAGCCGCAAGACATATCGCATCTAAAACGGACGTAGAGCAGGCCTATGCTGTTGGTAAAGCGGCGGTGGAAATGGCATTGAAAGGAAAAAATGCTGTGATGCCAGCCATCACGCGCGGTAAAGGCAAGAAATATACCTGGACCATTACAGAAGCGCCGTTGGCAAAAGTGGCCAATGTTGAGAAAAAAATGCCCCGCAATTTTATTAGCAAAGATGGATTTGGTATTACGGAAGCTTGTCGAGAATATCTGGCACCCCTGATTCAGGGTGAAGATTATCCCCCGTATAAAAATGGCGTTCCGCAGTATGCACGTTTGAAGAAAATCATGGTGAGCAAAAAGTTGAAGGCAGCTTTCCAGGTTGGCAAATAACATGGCGACAATAAAAATCAGCCATGAACACGCGCAGCCTGAGCGCATTGTGAGAGCGGCGCTGGACGAGCTCTTGCTGCAGTTGCACGAGGAATATCAGATCAGTGGTGTGTGGTCTGGTAGTCGTATTGATTTCCATCGCGCGGGTGCTAACGGTGTGTTGACCGTATATCCGCATCGGGTGGATATCGAGATCAAGCTCAATATGATGTTGTCTATGTTTGAGCGAAAAATTCGCGCGGCGATCATCCGCTTTTGCGAAGAGAAATTGCCCGGCTAGCGTTTTCTGGTGGATTGAATGCTCGGTGTTGCGCCCGCCCAATGCGAGTGGCGCAGCACCGAGGTTACTAGGCGGTTACAGTTTTGGCGTATAAATGACGGTTGCCATATAGCCGAAGCCCTCGGTGTTATAGCGGTCGTTGAGTTGGTACTGTTTATCAAACAAGTTGGTCAGTTTGAGTTGCAGTTTGACTTCATCGGTGACGTTGTAGGCGGCGCGAATATTGACCAGGCCGTAGCCGCCTTTGTCGTTGTCGTTGCTGCGATCAGTATAGCGCTGTGATTGCGCAATCAGCTCGGTGCCGAATTCGTATTTGCCAATGGTACGACTGACATCCAGGTTCATGCTGTTGCGTGGGCGGTTGATCAACAAATTGTCGTGATCTACTCCTTTGCCATCGTAACGCGCATCGATATAACTGGTGTTGAAGGCAATGTTCCACTCTTGAATAGTCGTGTTGAGTTCAAATTCCACACCCTGAATTTCTGCTTTGTCGACATTGCTGGGCGTGTAAAACCAAGAGCCTGGCGGTACTTCGGCCCACTCAATTAAATCGGTAATATTGTTTTCGAATACGTTGACGCCCCAGGTGCCCCATGCTGGCGTACCCTTCAGGCCAACTTCATAGTTGGTGGATTTTTCGGGTTTCAGATTAGGGTTGCCAGCAGACCACGGCGTAATAGGCCAATACAGATCATTAAATGTCGGTGCTTTGAATGCGGTGCCATAAGACGCAATAATTTTCAGGTCGTCTTGTATGGCATAGCCATAGGTCAAATTGCCAGTGGCATTGTTGTTGTAGGCTTCATTGTTGTCGTTGCGCAAGCCCATGACCAATTGGTGTTTGCCCGCATCCATTTGTTCTTGCACAAAGGTGCCGACATTGTCGCGTTCTTTAACGGGTTTACCGGCAGCATCGGTAAAGTTTGACGTGCTGTTCACTTCGTCGTTGTAGTAATCCACGCCACCGGTCAATACATGGCTAAAGATGCCGGTTTTGAATGTGAAATCATTTTGACAGCTAGCCGAAGTGCGACGCGTATTAAATTTGGAAAAAGTGCTGGGGTTGGTGTCGTCAAAATCTTCAGAATTGTTGTGTGTTTCGCCCACTTGCAGTGTGCTTTTCCATAAGTCTTGAATCAGTGGCTGCTCCCATTTCAAGCTGGTGTTTTCAAAGCCGGTTCTGGTATAGGGCAGCGTGTTGGGGCTAAAGCCGTTGTCGTATTCGTTTTCGGCTTTTGATTTGTAGTGTGTTAAAGAAAGATCAGCACCGTTGTCAAAAGTGTAGCCCAATGCGGCACTGGTGGCCGTGTTGCGAAAGGCATCGCGATCACCATTGAAGCCGGTGTCGTCTTCCAGGAAATCAATGCCATGTGTTTCGAAATGTGCAGCAGAAAAACTGGTGCGAAAACCGTCTTTGGCGCCGTTGATGCTGAGGGTGGATTCTTGCGCACCATCTTTGCCAAAACCGTAAGAGATTTTCGGATGGATGCCGTCTTTCCCACCTTGTTTGGTAAAGATTTGTACCACGCCGCCGATGGCGTCGGCTCCGTATAAGCTGGAGCGTGGGCCGCGCACAATTTCGATGCGCTCAATTTGGTTGACGTCGATGGCTTCAAATTGCGTGGCACCCAGTGTGGCACTGTCTACGCGCTGGCCGTCGATTAAAAACAGGGTGTGATTAGTGTTCGTGCCGCGCAGATACAAGCCGCTGGCGCTGCCGCGTCCACCGGCGGCATTGATGCTCACGCCGGGAATGCGCTGCAATAAATCCGTGACGCTATCCGCCTGCAGGGCTTCGATGTCATCAGCGGTGTAGACCGTTGCCGGTGCCAGCGTTCTGGCCGTGGTTTCTTCGGTGCGGGTGGCGGTGACCAGTACGGTATCAAGTGTGTCGGCTTGCTCGTTGGTGCGGGCTTCTTCGGTGTTCTGCGCCAAGGCCACTGGTGTCAACAGCGTCGCAGTGAGCACCAACGGTAGTAATCGGGATATAGGGTTCTGTTTCATGTAGTGCCTCAATGCATTATTTGCGTGGAATGCGATTGAGGAGGGATGCGGCAAACAGGCATGCGTCCTGCACACCAGCCGGATGAAGCCCTCCGCTCATCGTAGCTATCGGGAATTTGATTCCCGTGTGTCGCAGGCCGGTCTCCGGGCTCACAAGTGCTGATGATGTCAGCCGTATTGCGCCTTCCCATGGGGATCCACAGTGGCGTGTTGCAATACTTCAACTTGTTTACCGTTGCGGGGGCAGCGTCGGAATATATGCCCTGAGGCGATAGTCACCGACTTCCCATTTCACCAGCACACCTGAAAAGTGTGCTGGAACCTGTAACAGCGGTCGGCACTCTAGCGAGATTGTTGGGGGGAGGCAAGCGGTGGGGTAGTTCAGCGCGCGCCAAACACCACCATGGTTTTGCCTTTGGCGGCAATAAGATGTTGGTCTTCAAGCGTCTTTAGTACGCGGCCGACCATCTCGCGTGAGCAGCCGACGATGCGGCCGATTTCTTGACGAGTGATACGGATCTGCATGCCGTCTGGATGCGTGACGGCGTCCGGTTCTTTGCAGAGATCCAACAGGGTGCGAGCCACACGGCCCGTGACGTCCATGAAAGCCAAGTCCCCCACTTTGCGAGTGGTGGCGCGCAGGCGATGTGCCAACTGTTTACCCATTGCGACCAGGATTTCAGGATGTTTGTCGCTGATTTCGTGAAATTTGGTGTAGCTGATTTCTGCGACTTCACAAGGGCCTATGGCGCGTACCCATGCACTGCGCGAGTTGTTTTGATCGTCAAACAATCCCATTTCGCCAAAAAAGTCGCCAGCATTGAGATAGGCGACAATCATCTCGCGCCCATCCGGGTCTTCAATCAACACGGTGACGGAACCGCTGATGATGTAGTAGAGCGCGTCACTGGTATCGCCGGCATAAATAATAGTGCTTTTAGAGGGGTAGCGGCGTCGATGGCAGTGCGCCAGAAAGGCATCGACATCGTGAATTTTTGGGGTCAGTGAAACGGAAACCAAGGCGCTACTCCCTTTATTGTTGTGATGCGCGGCGGCAAGGGCTCTGTGATAATGCCTGCACTGTAAGTCATGCCTTGTGCTGCAATCAAGAAGCGCGGGTGTGGGCAATTTTTCTGCAACAGCCACACAGGTAGCAATATTCATGAAAGCGACAGTTAAATGGGTGGGCGAAGCTCAGTTTCTCGCCGAGTCAGCCAGCGGCCACAACGTATTGATGGATGGCCCGCCCGATCACGGCGGCCGCAACCTTGGGCCGCGCCCCATGGAGATGCTGCTGATGGGCATGGGGGGGTGCGCATCGTTTGATGTGGTTAGCATCCTGAAGAAGTCGCGCCAGGCCGTGACACATTGCATTGCTCAGCTAGAAGCCACGCGTGCGGATGAAATTCCAGCGGTGTTCACTGCCATTCACCTGCATTTCGTGGTGAGCGGCCAGGGGTTGAAGGAGGCGCAGGTCAAGCGCGCGGTGGATCTGTCGGCGGAGAAATACTGCTCGGCCTCCATTATGTTTGCTCGCTCCGGCGCGGCGGTGACGCACAGCTATGAGATTGTCGAAGCCTGAGCGCCCACCGGTTTACAGAAGCGCCCCCTGCGGCTAGAATTCGCGCCCCTGCCTGAGAAGGCAGCACCATTAATCACTGTTGGAAGAGCACATGCCCTCAGTACGTTTGAAAGAAAACGAGCCATTTGACCTCGCCCTGCGCCGCTTCAAGCGCTCTTGCGAGAAAGCCG